>JAGOBQ010000666.1 GCA_017999215.1 Thermoanaerobaculia bacterium | reverse complement strand
ATTGATCGTCGCCGCGATCGTTCGGCGCGGTTGTAAAGGCGTCCGCGGTGAACACGAGCCGGCAGGCTCCGCTGTCGGGCGTGAGATGCGGTGGGCAGACCGACGTACCACCCGCCTGGAGCCCGTTGCCGACACCGGTGTCGAAAAGGCCTATCTTCTGGCTATTGAGGTTGAGGTTCACGTCTGCGAGATAGCTGTCCCAGTAGTACGGAGAGGTGTTGGTGGGAAGGGTACTCGGCCAGGCGGATCCGGTGTCGAGGAACTGCCCTCCAATGATGCGGTTGGTGCGCTCGTCCGAGGGATGCCCAGGGCGTTCGCGAGCGATGCTTAGGATCTCAGGGCGGCGACTCAGGAGTATCGCGTCCGCGCGACAGAGGGAGGCCGTGTAGGCGACAGTGGAGCCGGTTGAGTAGGCGCGGGCTGGCGGCACCTTCCACGTAGAGAAGAGCGCCAAGACCGACGACGCCGCGTCCGTTGGCACGACGAAAGTAGTGGGACCGGGTTCATCAGGCAGTCCGAGGGGCTCGTCAAGGTTGAGTCGCTTGATGCCAGGTGGCAGCTCGAGCGTGGACACGACATAGGGCAAGAGGCGCGGCAGCGACTGAATGTCGTCTCGATCCCCGTACACCCCGTATCCCATGGCCGGCATGGGCTCGAGCACTGCGAGGCCCCTCGAACGGAGGGTATCCAGCCACGACTGTTCAGGGTAGCTCTTGAAAACGACGACGAATGAGCCGACACCTGATGGCTCGATCTCGTCTTCCAGCCCAGGGAAGGCGCGATCATATGAGTTCGTGCTGACGTCGTAGGTCGCGTTCGCGAAGAGGAGCTGGTCCGCCTCCGGGAGTGGCTCAAGGTCGATCCGGCCGTTCTTGTGGAGCTCTTCGAGCGCAGCCACCTGCGCGACCGTGCTGGCGCGGACGATGCAGTGCGACGAATAGCAGAAGCGGTCGCCGACGGCGTTATTCGCAAGAAGCTCCTCTGGGCCTGCCGTGAGGCCATGTGCCGGTCGGACGGCGAAGGTGACGCTCTGGGCCGGCTGGGTCAGCATGATTGCTGCCGCGATGATTGACACGATTCGCACGAGACAGCCTTCCTTTCTCGTCGGGCGCGTCTTCACGGTTGCTGAAGAGCGCCAGATAGAAGTGTTGGGATTGCCTGATAGCTCACGTAAGGACCGCGGCCAGATGGCGGTGTCATAGCCCGCCGCCATGATTCGAGCACCTGCTCTGACCGGTGAAAGAGGCGGGCCTCTGCTCGGCGCTCGTCGGCCGCGAAGGACGCAGGATGTACATCGCGCCGCTCTCAGTCGGGCGGCCAGCAGACGTACTCGGAGTCGCAGGGCGCGTGCATGGCAACACCCGGTGAAGACGGCCGCGCCGGTCATGTTGCCGACTCTGGAGCGGGCCGCTCCGGGAGCCCCGTTCGGTCGAACAACGGCGCGTGAACCAGTTCGCGAGATCGACGTGCAGGAGTTCGAAGGCTATCGAGGCGATCAGCGTCGAGAGTGCCCCCGCAGAGCTCTCTCTCCCGGGCGGATGCACTCAGCTTCGAGGATGCACTGGCCATTTCACCCTCACCCGATCGGGCAATGGACCCGTTCCGGGGTGCAGACGTCGATCGTGTCGTCGTCGGGCTCGGGCGGAGGTAGCGGCCACGACACTGGCTCGGAGGCGAGCCCTTCCGGGAGCCTCGTAGCCTCGAAGAGCCGAAGCGCGCTCCGCCGCGCGAGGTCGCCCGACGACGGGCGCTGGACGCGAGCGCGTCGAGCTCCCGGACGGTCGTCTGTGGGGCGGCTCTCGTCGCACCGAGCCAGCTGGCCCGGGGCGAGCAGGGCGATCCCCAGGGTCAGGGAAATCAGGACCTTCTTCACGACATCCTCCGGCGCACCCGGCTGGGGTGCGAAGAGGGCGTCGAGGAGCGCTCATCGACCTACCTCTGGAGAGAGGCGCCGTGAGGAGGCCCTTTTTGATACTCGGGAGACGAAAAGTCTTCGCCGGGCGGTCAGGAAGCCCGGCGCAGCCGGTCGGCCAGCTGGGTTTCGGCCCGGCCTCTGAGGCGGGCCAGGAGGTCGGCGTCCGGGATGTCCCCCCGCAGGACCGTCTCCAGCGACTCGAGAAGATCGGGATCGAGCGTGGAGCGGCCGGCGATCGCGAAGACGGCGAAGCTCCGCCGGGCCTCCTCGAGCGCTCCGCAGCGCGCCAGGGCCTCGACCCGGAAGAGCGCCATCGAAAGCTCGTCGGCGCGGGCGCCCTGGGCGGCGAAGAGGGTCGAGGCGTTCTCGAAGGCCCGAGCGGCCTCTTCGTAACGTCCCGCCTGGAAGAGCGCTCGAGCGAGATTGGCGCGGATGAAGGCGTGGACCGCGGGGCGAGCCTGACGGCTGACCTGGCGGAGGGCGCGGGCGTACTCCCGTCGGGCCTCCTGCGGCCCCCCGAGCCGGAGCAGGCAGCCGCCGATGCCGTTCAGGACGGAGGCGTAGGCGTTCCACCTCTCGGCGGCGGCGAGCGCGGGGAGCGTGGAGCGGAACTCGACGAGCGCCTCGTCGTCGCGCCCGAGATACGACAGG
>JAGOBQ010000665.1 GCA_017999215.1 Thermoanaerobaculia bacterium | reverse complement strand
CGCGCCGCCTGCCCGTCGCGCGAACGCGCGCGAGCCTCCCCGATCCACGCCCCGGGGCCCCGCCGAGGGGAGGCGCCGACGTCGCCGCGGGGAGGCTCGTCGCGAGCCTCCCCGATCCACCTTCACGCGACGAGCATCGCGTCGCCGTACGAGAAGAACCGGTAGCCGGAACGCACCGCCTCCCGGTACGCCGCCAGGACCTGCTCCCGGCCGGCGAAGGCGCTGACGAGCATGAGGAGCGTCGAGCGGGGGAGGTGGAAGTTCGTCAGGAGCGCGTCGACGACCCGGAACTCGGCGCCGGGGACGAGGAAGAGGCGCGTCTCGAACGGTCCGGCCGGGACGACCCCGCCGTGCTCCCGCGCCGCGGCCTCGAGCGTCCGGACGCTCGTCGTCCCGACGGCGACGACGCGGCGCCCGTCCTCCTTCGCGCGCCGGATCGCGACGGAGGTCTCCTCCGGGATGACGCCGCGCTCCGGGTCCATCCGGTGCTCCTCCACGCGTTCCACCTTCACCGGCTTGAACGTGCCGATTCCGACGTGCAGCGTCACGGAGACGACCTCGACGCCGCGCGCGCGGAGCGCGTCGAGGAGCTCGGGCGTCAGGTGGAGGCCCGCCGTCGGAGCGGCGATCGCGCCGGGCTCGCGCGCGTAGACGGTCTGGTACTCGACGGCGTCGCGCGCGTCCGCCACCCCTCCCTCGCGGTGGATGTACGGGGGGAGCGGCGTCGTTCCGACGAGCGGGAGAGCCTCCTGGAGAGGAGTCCCGGAAAAGGCGACGCGGTAATGCCCCGAGTCTCCTTTAGAGAGAACGGTCCCGGAGAGGCCGGCGCCGTAGTCGAAGCGCCGGCCCGGCTTCGCGCGCCGGCCCGGCTTCGCGAGACAGTCCCACGCGTTGGGGTCCCCGGTCTTCTCGACGAGGAGGAACTCCGTCCGGCGCCCCGTCTCGTCGAGGCCGAAGAGGCGGGCCGGGACGACGCGCGTGTCGTTCACGACGAGGAGGTCGCCGGGGCGGAGGAGCGTGGGGAGGTCCGCGACGCTCCGGTGGCCCGTCGCGCCCGTGGCGCGATCGAGGGTCATGAGGCGCGACGTCCCGCGCGGGGCGGGGCGCTGGGCGATCGCCTCCGGGGGCAGGTCGAAGTCGAAGTCCGAGACGTTCACGGCGGGATTGTCGCCTCTCGCGCCGGCCGGGCCGGAGCGCGGTGAAGGAAGGCGTGCCGGGGTTCGTTGACGGGGCGGCTCGGCCCGTGTACTGTCCCGCCGGTTCGAGCGATGGGCGAAGCGAACGGCACCTACCGCAAGCTCCGGCTGATGGATCCCGCGGCGATGGCGCGCGCGGTCTCCCGGATGGCCCGGGAGGTCGTCGAGGCCGCCGGAGGCGTCGACGGGTTCGCCCTCGTCGGCATCCGGACTCGCGGCGTACCGCTCGCGCGGCGTCTCGCGCTCGAGATCGAGAAGGCCGAGGGCGTTCGCGTCCCCGTGGGCCTCCTCGACATCACGCTCTACCGCGACGACCTGACGACCGTGGCGTCGTCGCCCGTTCTCAAGCGGACGGACATCTCCTTCCCCGTGGAGACGAAGACGATCGTCCTCTGCGACGACGTCCTCTACACGGGGCGCACGGTCCGCGCCGCGATCGACGCGATCCTCGACTTCGGCCGCCCGCGCCGGATCCTCCTCGCGGTCCTCGTCGACCGCGGCCGGCGGGAGCTCCCGATCGAGGCGCAGCTCGTCGGCAAGAAGATCTCGACCTCCGCCACCGAGGTCGTCTCGGTCACGTTCAAGGAGACGGACGGCGAGGACGACGTCTGGCTGCTCGACCGCCACGCGGAGCCCGCGGCGGCGCGCCGGGGCACGGCCGGGCCGAGGGGGACGAGGAAGACGCCGGTGAAGAAGACCCCGGCGCGGGCGGGCAAGCCCGTCCGGAAGGCCGCCCCGAAGGCGCGGCCCCGCGGGAAGCGGTGAGCAGGAAGCCCGAAACCCCGGCCGACCCCGCCTCCTTCACGAAGAAGGATCTCCTCGACATCGAGTCGCTCACGAAGGCCGAGATCCAGATGATCCTGGACACGGCCGAGTCGATGGCGGAGATCAACAAGCGGACGATCAAGAAGGTCCCGACGCTCCGCGGTCGCCTCGTCGCGAACCTCTTCTACGAGAACTCGACGCGGACCCGCTTCTCCTTCGAGATCGCCGAGCGCCGCCTCACGGCCGATTCGATCTCCTTCGCCGCGGCCACCTCGTCCGCCTCGAAGGGGGAGACGCTCCTCGACACCTGCCGGAACCTCGAGGCGATGGCGCCCGACGCCATCGTCATCCGCCACCAGGCCTCCGGGGCGCCCCACTTCCTCGCGCGGAACCTGAAGTGCGCGGTCATCAACGCCGGCGACGGGACGCATGCGCACCCGACGCAGGCGCTGCTGGACGCCTTCACGATCCGGAAGGCGAAGGGGAAGCTCGACGGCCTGCGCGTCGCGATCTGCGGCGACGTCCGCTTCAGCCGCGTCGCCCGCTCGAACCTCGCGCTCCTCCCGAAGATGGGGGCCGAGGTGACGCTCGCGGGACCCCGCACGCT
>JAGOBQ010000133.1 GCA_017999215.1 Thermoanaerobaculia bacterium | reverse complement strand
CCCTTCGCGAGCGCCTTGCCGCCGACGACGACGCGGAGCGGGAAGCCGATCAGGTCGGCGTCCTTGAACTTCACGCCGGGGCGCTCGTCGCGGTCGTCCCAGAAGACCTCGACGCCCGCGGCCGTGCAGGCGGGCCGGTGACCCACGGAACACCCGAGGGGCAGTCTGCCCCCTTCTGCCATCATCGACTCGTCTCGGAATGATGAATCCTAGTCTCGCCACGGACGGTATCTGTCCGTGTGCCTGAGGTACTCTGCCACTTGGCTCTTCGTAACTGGACCGGATACGCCTTCCACGAGAGGTAACACGGGAGGACGGGTGCAATTCGAGGTCGCCGAGGCGCTGACCGCCGCCCAACCAGGACGCCATGACCCCTCGAGCGGCGATGGCGCTGTGCTTGACGGCCTCCGACTACCGCCCTCTCGGCGCGAGCAACGAGCCTGGTTCTGCGAAGGAGGAGGACTCGATAATGGACTTTGGCTTCCAAGAGACTGGCAGCCCTGGCCGCGGGCCCAGGATTCGAGGTGACCGATGACGAGCCGCCCTTCCGCGAAGGCGGATCTCTCGGTCGTCGATGTCTTCTTTCAGCTGAGGGGGCCGAGCCTCCCTGCCGACCACGGATACTCCCTCTACGCGGCCATCTCGGCGTGCTCGCCTCTTCTTCACCGCGCCGACTGGCTCGGGATTCACCCGGTGCGCGGCCGCCGAGGGATAGACGGAGTCCTACGCCTCGGACCTCACTCCCACCTCGGTCTTCGCCTTCCCGCGGCGCAGATTCCGGAGATCCTGTCTTTGACGGGCCGGGAACTGGCCATCGACGGGCATCGCTTGTTACTTGCCGTGCCCCGGGTCGAGTCCCTCTCGGCGGCAGCATCGCTCGACGCGCGCCTCGTCATCGTCAAGCTGACAGAGCTGCCGAAGGATGCCGACGGGTCGCTCGACAAGAACGGCATGAGGGCGCGGTACGAGGCCGAGCTCGGAAGACAGCTGGCGGCCCTCGGCATCGGGCGCAAGCCCGAGCTCCTCGGTTTGCAGGAGATCCGCGTCGCGGGAAGGCGGGTCCTTGGGTTCAGCGTGCGCGTTTCCGACCTCGACGCGGAGTCGTCGCTCGCGTTGCAGCGGGCCGGCCTCGGGGGGAAGCGGCGCATGGGCTGCGGGGTCTTCGTTCCCACCCGGCCGCACCGATGAGCCGAGGCGCGGCGAGACTGCGAGAGCCGGCCTTCCTCCCGGCAAAATCCGTCCGGGCGGGGCGAGCACCTGTCACGCTGGGCGCTCACTCGCTCGCCGTGGAAAGGGCGGCCTTGCGCCTCTTTGAGCCCGGACGCCGTGCCGCGGAGAGCTGGGTCCGCCTCTTTCGTCTCAGGAGTGACGAGCACCGGACGAGGTTCCTCCTGAATCTCAGGGTGGCCTGCCTGCTGCACGATCTCGGGAAAGCGAACCTCGAGTTCGTCGCTCTGGCAACGGGAGACCTGAAGGGCGCGCAGACATTCAGGCACGAGCACATCTCGGCGGTCGTCGTAGCACTCCCGGCCATCGCGGCCTGGCTCAGGGGCTGCACCCAGATCGATCCGGAAGTCGTCCTGGCTGCCGTACTCTCGCACCACATCAAGGCGGGCGTGGACGGCGAGTGGCGATGGGCGCAGCCCCGCACCACGTCTTCGCGTGTAGCTCTCCTGCTCGACCACGGCGACGTGCGGCGCATCCTGGCTCGCGTTTCCGCCATCGCGGGGCTTCCGGCCGCGCCGGTCCTGCCCGCTGGGCCATTCGGTCCATTCAGCCCGTGGGAAGCGGCGTTCGCGTCGGGGCGCACGATGGCCACGACCCTCGGCCGATCGATCCGCCGAGATCACGACCGACGTTCGGTCCTCCTTGCCGTCAAGGCCGCGCTCGTGGTCGCCGATTCCGTCGCCTCCGGCCTGATGCGCGAACGGATCGGGGTCGATTCCTGGATCGACGGTGTCGCCCACATGGACCCGCTGAGTCCTACCGCCGTTCGCTCGGCTGTTCTCGAGCCGCGTGCAAGGCAGATCGCGGCGGCGTCCGGGCGCGCGTTCACGCTCGCACCGTTCCAGGAGGCCATCGCGACGAAGGGGAGGAGGGTCCTTCTCATCGCGGGGTGCGGCACCGGCAAGACCCTCGCGGCGTGGCGCTGGGCCGAGGCGATGGCAGGCCAGCAGCGGATCGGCCGAGTGGTGTTCCTTTATCCGACGAGAGGTACGGCCACGGAGGGGTTCAAGGACTATGTCGGCTGGGCCCCTGAGAGCGACGCCGCTCTCGTTCACGCCTCGTCCAACTTCGAGCTCGAGGGGATCGCAGCGAACCCCTCGGAAGCGACGAGGGGGAAGCAGTACGCCGACGAGGAGCAGTCCCGTCTCTTCGCCCTCGGGCTCTGGCCCCGGCGGTACTTCAGCGCCACCGTCGACCAGTTCCTCGGGTTCCTCCAGCACAGCTACCGAAGCCTCTGCCTGATGCCGGTCCTCGCGGACTGCGCGCTCGTCATCGACGAGGTCCACAGCTTCGACCGGAAGATGTTCGAGGGGCTGACGGCGCTCCTGAGAGAGTTCGACGTCCCGGTCCTCTGCATGACGGCGACGCTGACACCCGACCGGCGGCGTCAGCTCGAAGAGCTGGGTCTCACCGTCTATCCCGGACCGGACGACGCGAGCGTCTCGCGGGCCCTCGCCGACATCGAAGGCCGCCCCCGGTATGCGATCGAGGCGGCGAGCGGCGCCGACGAGGTCCTCGAAGCGGCCGTGGCAGCCCATCGCGAGGGTCGCCGCGTCCTCTGGGTCGTCAACACGGTCGCGCGCTGCCAGGAGCTCGGCGTCCGGCTCCGCCAGCACGTCGAAGCGGTCCATCTGTATCACAGCCGATTCACGCTCTCCGACCGCTTCGCGGTGCACGGCCGCACGGTCGCCGCGTTTCGGAAGCCCACGGAACCTGCCCTCGCGGTGACGACCCAAGTCTGCGAGATGAGCCTCGACCTCGACGCCGATCTCCTCATCACGGAGACGGCCCCGATCCCGTCACTCGTCCAGAGGATGGGGCGGGCCAACAGGCATCTCGTTCGGGGCGAAGACTTCCGGGCCCGAGTCCTCGTCTACAGAGCACCGGCGGACCTGCCGTACACGCGCGAAGACCATGAGGCCGCCCGCGCGTTCCTCGAAACCGTCTCAGGAAGCTCGGTCAGCCAGGCGAGACTCGCCGAGGCCCTCGCAGCGCACGTCCCGAGCGAGGCGCTCGTGGAACAGACTGCACGTTTCCTCGAAGCGGGCGCCTATGCCACCCCCGGCTCCTTCCGGGAGGACGACGTGGGGACGGTCCGGTGCGTCCTTGACGCGGACGTCGAGGAGGTTCGCTCTCTCCTCACGGCTGGCCGTCCCATCGACGGGTTCGTTGTTGCTCTTCCGTCGTCGGCCGTCCGCGGCTTGCCGGCCGGCGCGAACGGCCTTCCGCCATTCCTCCACGTCGTCCCGTCCGTGAACTACCACCCTGCGTCCGGCTACGTGATTCCGGGAAAGGACTGAAGCTGATGGCAAGAGAACCCGCTCTCGGGAAGAGCGCCAGGAAGCGAAAGGGAAAGGCAGCTCCGGAAGAGAACGAGGAACTCGTTCTCGACTACCGACTCATCGACCTCCCAAGCGCACAGCACCGTGCGGGCCTGGCTGGACTTGTCATGCTGGTCCGCTGGCTCGGGCGCGCCGCAGCCCCCCAGAAGGGAATCGCGAGGCTGGAGAGCATCGACGAGGCGGGAGCGAGCTTCCGTTTCGATCACGACGGCCTCCAGAGGCTCCTCGATGAGTTCTACGACGCCTCAGAGGAGGAGGTCCGGAGCTCCTCGACCTGGAAGAACAAGGCCAAGGAAGTGGTGCCGCCACTTCGCGAGGAGACTGAGACCTCGGTCGACCCTAGGACGAGGAGATCGAAAACCCGGACGGTCTACATATACCCTCAGGTCGTTCCGCGAGCGGCGTTCCTTCTCGACACCGACCCGACGGCGGACAAAGAGTCCGGTCTGTGGGTGAAGCTCTGGCGGGACATGCTCAAGGAGGTCTTCAGGGGAGTACCGGCGACGCGCCGACCGTACGAGGAGCGTGCCGAGGGGCGCCCGGTGAGTGAGGCCGAGACCCTCTGGGATGCGTTGCGCAGGACAGACCCGTATCCCGTCGACCTGCCGAGTACGTACTACCTCGGAGCCCAGCAGCTGACCGCCGAGCAGGTCCCCTTTCGCGATTCGGCCCGACTCCGCTTCCTCCTCGTCTTCTGGCCGGCCGTCGCCCAGATCTACATCCCGTCGATCGTCGACGGTGACGGGAACCGTGAGAACGCCGGATGGGCCATCGCGGCGCCAGACATCCGATCTCTCGACACGTTCTGCGCCGAGAGCGGGCCGGCAATGCGCGACCGCGACACCGCCAGCCTCGGCTTTCGTCCGCGCGGGGCCGTCGTCGACCTTGCCGGCGAGGGGGCGCTCGCCACATTCACGCGGCTCCAGGCCAGGCTCGCGACAAGGCAAGGCGCTTCGACGGTCGCGGACCTCCTGGTCGGGATGGACGTCTTTCACGTCGAGAAGGACGGGAACAACGTCCGGATCCGGGCCACCGGGAGGATCTCTCCCGAGCCGGCGATGATCGACCGCTACGCCCAGCTGCACGACGGGCTCTGGGATCCGCTCTTCCGGCGGCAATGCCTACTGAACCTCGTCGAGGGCCGTCCCTGGTTCGATGGGTTCGATGCCGTGGTCCGAACCCGGCCGCAGAAGCAGACCATCGGATCGTCCTACTTCCAGCACGATTGCAGGGTTTCATTCGACAACTTCGATCGAGGAGGAACGATGAACGCCCCAACCGAAGGACCGGCGCTCGAGCCGATCGTCTACCGCCTCGCCGAGAGCTACGTCTACCGGAAGCTCGAGGCGAAGTACGGCCTCAAGTGGGAGCAGGTGAAGGAGGAGGACGCTCGCCGGTCCGAATACGACGAGAAGAAGTCGAAGATCGTAACCGAGGCGTTCCTGGCCGTCCGGTCGCGAACCGCGCCGACGGACTTCGTTGACTACGTTGCCTCCGCGATCTGCTCCGTGCCCCAGCGCCTGCCCCAGGCGGACTACCTCGTCCTCGCGCGGGCGCTGAAGGAGCGTCCGGACGAAGTCCGCACTCTGCTCCTCCTCGCCCTCTCCGCCCGGGCCTGAAGCAGCACCCGCCAAGAAGAAGGAGACCCCATGAAGGAAACCGAGCCCTCGCTGAATCTCTTCGCGACCGTCCTCACGCACGAAGCGCCGAGCTCCAACTACCGGGGTGAGAGTGAACTCAACAGGACGATCATCCAGAAGATCCACCGTCGCGGGCAGGACTACGCCGTCGTCAGCCCGGAGGCGATCCGGAACGCGCTCCGCGAGATCCTCGCGGGCGACGGGCTCCCGATGAACCGGAGCCGGCTCCACCAGGAAGACCAGCTGGCCGTCGAGTTCAAGGAGTTCCCGAGCGCGGCGAAGTACGCCGACGACTTCCTCTTCGGGTTTATGGTGGCCGACAAGGACGCCATAGCGAAGCACAAGTCGCTCCCTGCCAAGCGGGACAGCGTCCTGCGGCTCAATCTCGCTGTCGCGCTCACTCCATACCGGTTTGATGCCACGTTCCACCAGTCGCCGCTGAACGCCGGCAAGAGCCCCTGGAAGAACGCCGACAGCTCGGCCCTCATTCACCGCGAGGTGACATTCACCTCCTACCAGTTCCCGTTCGCGCTGGCGCTGGGCGATTGCAGGCTGGGTGACGGACCTGCGTGGACGCGCGCCCTTCTGCGGGCGCTCGCGCAGCTCTCGAACGTCGCCGGCGGGCACGCGCGCTCCTACTACGAGATGGCGCCGCGCAGCATCGTCCTTCGGTTGACGCCGTCCTTGGTGGCCGGCTTCAACACCTATGGCTTCGCCGAGGACGGGACCTTCGCCGACCTCTCGCGGATCAAGAAGGATGACCTGCCGGCCTCCGAGTTCAGGCTCGGAGGCGAGCTCGTCCGCCGCATGGATAAGCCCGAGCGAGAACGGTTCGAGGCCATGGGCGTGAAGCTCTTCGAAAGCCCTCAGGAGCTCCTCGCGAAAGTCGTCGAGGAAGCTCTCCCGGCGTAGCGCGATGGAGCGCATGTGGTTGCGCGCGCGGGCGCCGTTCGCGGCGTTCCGCTCGCTCCAGGCCGGCGTCTTCCGGGCAACGGCTCCGGTCATCCCACCCTCCGCAGCCTGGGGCCTCGTCCTCAACCTCGCCGGGTACGACAGCCGGGGGCCACTCGACCGGCCCGTCACGCCAGTCCGTGAGGGCTTGCCCGCCCTCCGGATCGCCATCGGGGAGGTGACGCGGTCCGGGCTCTTCTCGCTCTATCAGCAGCTTCACTCCTATCCCGTCGGAAACTCGGGAAAGGAGCTCCGTCCACGGACCAAGGGTGCGAAGTACTGGATCGCTCCCGTGCGGCGGGAATACCTGTCCGACCTCGACGTGGTCATTGGCGTCGAGTCGGACGACCCCGCCCTCCCGGATCGGGTCCACCGGGGCCTCGCGGGTGGCGGCGGCTGGCCTCGGTACGGCCTGCCGTTCGCCGGTGACAACAACCTGCTCTTCGACTCGATCGACGTTCTCGATCTTCCCGTCCCTTGCCGCTGGTACTGCCGCCTCGGCCCGGACGACCAGCCGGGCTCGGTCACCTGCCGGCTGACCATCGGGATCGACCGCGAGGAGAGCAGCCGAACAGGCAGCGGCGTCTTCGGACTCGGCGTGGAGCCTGCTCCGGAGCCGCCAGAGGCTGCGTGGACCTGGACGCCGCGCGCCCCCGAAGGGAGGCTCCCCTGACGGAACAAACGCTGCTGCGGGTCGCATCCATTCATGCCCTCGCCTACTGCGAACGGCTCTTCTACCTCGAGGAGGTCGAAGAGATACGGGTCGCCGACGGCGCCGTCTTCGATGGCAGGAGGGTTCACGAGGAGCTCGACGACGGGGAGGTCAGTTCCTTCACGCTGGAAGCTCCCGTCCTTGGCTTGAAGGGTCGGCTCGACGCGCTTCGCCGGACGGGCGGAGACCTGATTCCCATCGAGACGAAGAAGGGCAAGTCCGCGCCGGGGGAAGGTCCGGAAGCGGCCTGGGGAACCGACCGACTGCAGGTGGGCGCCTACGCCATGATCCTCGAGGAGGCCTTCGGCATTCCGGTGTCGGAGGGCCGGGTTCGCTATCTCGCCGACCACAAGAGCATTCGCGTTCCCGTGGACGCCACTTTGCGCGAAGAGGTAGGCGAGGCGGTGCGCCGGGCAAACGAGCTCCGGGCCTCAGTCGAAAGGCCGCCCGTGACCCCGAACGAACGCCTCTGCCCTCGTTGCTCGCTCGCCCCAGTGTGCCTTCCCACCGTCGGAGCGACGGACGAACAGCCCGAGCCACGGCGAGTTCGGATTCTGCCACCTCACCGGGACAGAATGACGCTCCACGTCTTCGAGCAGGGGGCACACGTCGGACGATGGGGGAACGAGCTCGCCGTGAAGCCCGTGGACGGCCCAACACATCGGCAACCGATTCATTCCGTTGGCGCGGTCGTCGTCCACGGAAACGCACAGATTTCCACGCAGGCGTTGCGTCTCTGTGCGGAAGAAGACGTTTCCGTCCACTGGATCTCCGGCGGTGGGTTCGTTACGGGCGCCCTCTCGACGTCGAGTACGGGAGCTCAGCGCCACCTCCGCCAGTTCGAGGCGCTCTCAGACAACCAACGCCGTCTCGACCTCGCGCGCCGGCTCGTAGCAGCCAAGGTCGAAGCACAGCTTCGATTCCTCCTTCGCGCCACCCGCGGTGGAGAGAGGCCGGAGTCGACGGAGGCGGCGATTCGCCGGGTCCGGGCGCCGCTTCCCGCCATTCACAGGGCGGAGGACGTGGAGACGCTCCTGGGGCGCGAGGGCGAAGCGGCTGCTGGCTATTTCGGGGCTCTTGGCGCACTCCTCCGTGAGGATCTCGACCCGCGGCTCGGGTTTGATGGCCGAAACCGACATCCGAGCCGTGATCGATTCAACGCACTTCTGAACTTCGGGTACGGTCTCCTCTACCGCGAGTGCCTGGGGAACATCCTGGCTGCCGGCCTGCACCCTGGAGTCGGCTTCTACCATCGGCCCCGGTCCGCAGCGCACACTCTCGTCCTCGACCTGATGGAGATCTTCAGGGTTCTCATCGTGGACATGGCACTCATCGGCGCTTTGAACCGCCTCACGTTCGACGCCGACGCGGATTTCGAAGAACGCGGGTCCGCCATCTGGCTCGCCGCGGATGGCAGGAAGAAGATGGTGCAGCTCATAGAGAGGCGGAAGCGCGACGAGTGGAACCACCCTGCGATCGGAGGGCCCATCGACTACGGGAGGATGATGGAGCTCGAAGCCCGGCTCCTCGAGAAGGAGTGGACCGACGAGATCCACCTCTTCGCGAGAGTTCGAATCCGCTGAGAGCCTCAATGCACGACGACAAACGCTGGCGGCTCGTCTGCTACGACGTCCGAGACGCGGCGCGATACCGACACCTACACAAGCTGATCAAGGGCTTCGGGACGCCGGTCCAGTACTCGGTCTTCCGCTGCTTCCTGGATGATCGGACCACCGCCGAGCTCCGCTGGCGCCTCGAGAGGATTCTCGACACGGAGGATAGCCTCCTCATCGTGGACCTCTGCCCGACCTGCGCGGGGAAGGTCGTCTCGCGGAATCACGTCGAAGGATGGGACGAGGCGCCGCCGGCTTTCCTCGTCCTTGACGGTAGTCAAGCACCACCCAGCCGCGCTCGACGTCACCGCCCCGACCGCGGCTAACTGACCTGCCCTCTGCGGCTTTCAGTCCTTTGAAAACCAAATCGATGCTTGAACGGCCCTAATCATCTGACATGAGGCAGCTTCCGAGATCAGAGCCATCGACTCGGAGAAAAATGACGCCCTTCGAATGCCGGTGCGTGATGCTAGCCCCGCAAGTCACTCTGTGGCACCGTTTTCTACTGGGAGGAGTGATCGCCGCTTCGATGCCTTCGGGCGTTGAGCACTCGTGCTCAACGGCAAGCTCACGCTCTACGCGCTGGTGATCGCCGCTTCGATGCCTTCGGGCGTTGAGCACTCGGCGCGGACCTTGCGGACGATGACCCAGCGCGAGGTGATCGCCGCTTCGATGCCTTCGGGCGTTGAGCACGCTCGGCCGACAGAGGTA
>JAGOBQ010000664.1 GCA_017999215.1 Thermoanaerobaculia bacterium | reverse complement strand
CCGTCGACTTCGTCCGTCTCGACCCGACCTCCTGCGCCGGAGAGGGCGCAGCCATCGCGGAGCGGGCGAAGGAGGCCGACGCCGTCGTCGTCGCGCTCTTCGTTCGGCCCCGATCCGGCCGGGGCTCGCTCGAGATCCCGCCGGAAGGGAAGAGCGCGATCGCCCCGCTCCTCGCCTCGGGCCGGCCCGTCGTCGGCGTCTCGTTCGGGAGCCCCTATCTCCTGCGCGACCTGCCCGGGCTCCCGACCTACCTCTGCGCCTACGGTCACCAGTCCCTCGTCCAGGCCGCCGCCGTCCGCGCGCTCTTCGGCGAGGCCCCGATCGAGGGGACTCTCCCCGTCACGATCCCCGGTGTCGCTCCGCGCGGGATGGGGATTCGGAAGGAGGCCATCCAGTGAACCCGCTCCGCAACGCCCGGCGCCGGCCGGGCCGCCTCGTGCCGTGCGCGGCTCTCCTCATGGCTCTCCTCCCCGCCGCCGGGGCGCTCGCGGCCCCTCGTCCTCTCGAGACGGCGCCCCCGGAGACGGTCGGACTCTCCTCGACCCGCCTCGCGCGGATCGACGCCCTCCTCGCGGAGGCGATCGGACGCCGGGAGATCCCCGGCGGCGTCGTCCTCGTCGGCCGGCACGGAAAGGTCGCCTTCCGCAAGGCATACGGCCACCGCGCGCTTGAGCCCGCGGTCGAGCCGATGACGACGGACACCGCCTTCGACCTCGCCTCCCTCACGAAAGGGGTCGCCACCGCCGCGGCCGTGATGACTCTCGTGGAGCAGGGGCGGATCGCGCTCGACGACCCGGTCGTCCGTCATCTGCCGGAGTTCGGCGCGGGCGGCGGAGAGCGGGAGCGCGTCACGGTCGAGCAGCTCCTCACGCACCGGAGCGGCCTCGTTGCCGACGACCCGATGTCCCTCTACGAAGGGTCTCCGGCCGAGATCTTCGCGCGCAAGCACCGCACCCGCCTCGCGACGCCGCCCGGGCTCCGCTTCGTCTACTCCGACGCCGGCTACGAGGTCCTCGGCGAGCTCGTCCGGGCCGTGACGGGCGAGACGCTCGACCTCTACGCCCGCCGCGCCGTCTTCGAGCCGCTCGGCATGCGCGAGACCGAGTTCCGCCCCGCCGGAAAGGGAGGACGCCTTCCCGTCGGCCGGATCGCGCCGACCGAGAAGCGGGACGGCGTCTTCCTCCGCGGAGAGGTGCACGACCCGCGCGCACGGGCCCTCGGCGGCGTCGCCGGCCACGCCGGGCTCTTCGGCACGGCGGACGACCTCGCCCGCTTCGCCCGCGCCCTCCTCGGCGACGGGGACGGCTGGCTTTCTCCCGCGGGAGTCGCCGCGACGACCCGCGCGCGCGACTACGGGGACGGAGACCTGCGGGCGCTCGGGTGGGACGTCGAGACCCACTACTCGACGAGCCGCGGCGACCTCTTCCCGCTCGGCTCGTGGGGCCACACCGGCTGGACGGGGACCTCGATGTGGCTCGACCCGGTGACCGACAGCTTCGTCATCCTCCTCACGGCCCGGAACCACCCGGGCGGCGCGGGGAACGCGATCCCGCTCCGGACCCGCCTCGCGAGCGTCGTCGCCGCCGCCGTCGAGGACGTGCCGGCCGACCGCCTTCGCAGCGCCTCCGAACGCCTCGCTGGCCTGACGGGACGCCCACCGGCTCCTCTCCCGCGCGCGCCGGAGACCGCTCCCCAGGCCCTCCCGTTCGACGTCCGGGCCGGGGTCGACGTCCTCGAGTCCTCCGGCTTCGCCGCGCTCGCGGGGCGGCGCGTCGCCCTTCTGACGAACGCCACGGGGGTGACGCGCGACGGACGGACGACGCTTTCCGTCCTCCGCTCGCCGCGCGCGCAGGCCGCCGGCGTGACGGTCGTCCGCCTCTTCTCCCCCGAGCACGGGCTGGCGGCTGCCCTGGACGAGAAGGTCGGCGATTCGGTCGAGCCCGGCTCGGGCCTCCCGGTCGTTTCCCTGTACGGCGAGAAGCGGCGCCCCGCGCCGCAGGACCTCGCCGGCCTCGACGCGCTCGTCGTCGACCTCCAGGACGCCGGCGTCCGCTTCTACACCTACCTCACGACGATGGCGTACGCCATGGAGGAGTGCGCGAAGGCGAAGGTCGCCGTCGTCGTCCTCGACCGGCCGAACCCGATCGGGGGGCTCGCGGTCGAGGGGCCGCCGGCCGACCCCGACCGGCTCTCCTTCGTCGCGGTCCACACGATCCCGATCCGGACCGGGATGACGATCGGCGAGACCGCCAGCCTCCTGAACGTGGAGAGGAAGATCGGCGCCGACCTCGTCATCGTCCCGCTCCGCGGCTGGCGCCGCGGGCTCTGGTACGACGAGACGGGCCTCCCCTGGCTGAACCCGTCGCCGAACCTCCGCTCCGTGACGCAGGCGGCGCTCTATCCCGGCGTCGCCCTGCTCGAGACGACGAACGTCTCCGTCGGGCGCGGGACCGACGCCCCGTTCGAGCTCGTCGGCGCCCCCTGGATCGACGCCGAGCGCCTGGCCCGGCCGCTGAACGTCCGCGCGATCCCGGGCGTCCGCTTGGCCCCGGTCGCGTTCCCTCCCGCCTCCTCCACGCTCGCCG
>JAGOBQ010000663.1 GCA_017999215.1 Thermoanaerobaculia bacterium | reverse complement strand
CTCTACTCCCCCGACGGGAAGTACCTGTACTACACGAAGTCGATCGGCGAGTTCCAGAAGATCGTCCGGTTCCCCGTGGACGACCCGAAGAAGGTCGAGCAGGTCACGTGGGGCGAGGGGAACGACGACGACGCGGCCCTCTCTCCCGACGGGGAGCGGCTCTACTTCGCCTCCTCCCGCGGCGGCATCTTCAACGTCTACGGGCAGGACCTGAAGACGGGCGAGATCGTCCAGTACACCGACGTCATCGGCGCGGCGTTCGGGCCCGCCTCCTACATCGGGCCGGACGGCCAGGAGAAGGTCGTCTTCTCCGGCTACCAGGCGGGCCGGATCCAGCTCTACGTCGCCGACGCGAAGAAGCCGTTCCGGCGCCTCGAGGAGAAGGCCCTCCCGCCGGCGCCGGTCGACCCCGCCGCCGCCCCCGGCTTCGTCCCGGCCATCGAGGTCGCGATCGATCCCGAGAAGGTCGAGAAGAGCCGCTTCGCCCTCTTCGTCGACGACGTGGGCGCCTACGCCGGCGTCCAGTCCGACGGAACCTTCGTCTCCTCGGCGCGGATCTCCCTCTCCGACTACCTCGGCGACCGCCGGGCCTTCGTCATCTGGGACACGCTCGCGGGCTACTCGAACGTCAACGCGATCTACTTCGACCTGAAGCGGCGCTTCCAGTGGGGCCTCCAGGCCTACGACAGCCGCATCTACTTCCTCGGCTACAACCAGATCGGCGAGCTGACCTCCGACCGGCGCTTCCTGCGCGAGACGGGCGTGAACGTCCTCGGCGTCTATCCCTTCTCGCGCTACACCCGCGCCGAGGGGTCGCTCGGGTTCGTCTCGCGCTCGATCGACGCCCCCTACGCCTACACGAACGCCGACGGCACGCAGGGGCAGATCGTCCTTCCGCGGAAGGACAACACGATGGTGGCCGGGCTCGGCTTCGGCTACGACGCGACGCAGTTCAAGGCCTTCGGCCCCCACAGCGGCCAGGCCCTCGCCGTCAACTACCGCTACCTCCCCGACTTCCAGGACGGAGGAACGCTCTCGCAGGAGGTCTCCGCCGAGGCGCGCCTCTACCCCCCCGTCACGCGCCGGTCGAACTTCGCGATCCGGGCGTTCGGCGGCGCCGCCTCCGGCGCCTCGCCGGCCGTCTACGCATTCGGCGGCCTCGACAACCTCCGCGGCTACGACTACAGGTCCTTCATCGGCAACCGGATCGCCTATCTCAACGCGGAGTTCCGCTTCCCCCTCATCGACGCCCTGATCACCGGGATCGGGCTGAACGTCGGCGGCGTCCGCGGCCGCTTCTTCTTCGACGTCGGCGGCGCCTGGCTGGAGGGAGAGGACTTCAAGTGGTGGGACGACGGGCGCCTTCGCGACGGGCGCGCCGCCTGGGGCGCCGGCTTCACCGCCTACTTCCTCGGGATCCCCTGGAACGTCGACTTCGCCCGGCCCTTCGACGGGCGCTCGAACCTCGCCGGCTGGCAGACGACGTTCTACATCGGCCCGGGCTCGTTCTGAGGGGCGCGGCCGGGAAAGGGTGACCCTCGTCACCCCGGACCGGCCCGCCCCGACCTAGAATTCCCGCGTGAAGGTCCGTGTCCTCGGGGCGTACGGAGGCTCCTCGCCGTGGCACCGCCAGACCTCCTTCCTCCTGGACGGGACGGTCGCTCTCGACGCGGGCGCGCTCACGCAGTCGCTGACCCTCGACGAGCAGTCGCGCGTCCGCTCGATCCTCGTCACGCACTCGCACCTCGACCACGTCGCCTCGCTCCCGTTCCTCGTGGAGAACGTCTTCGGGCGAACGGAGGGGCCGATCGAGATCGTCGGGCCGCGAGACGTCACCACGCTCCTGCAGGGGCACCTCTTCAACGACGCGATCTGGCCCGACTTCACGCGGATCCCGACGCACTTCCTCCCGGCCGTGACGTTCCGGACGGTCGAGGAGGGGACGCCGTTCCGCGTGAACGGGCTCCACGGCCTCGCCGTGGCGGTCTCCCACGTCGTCCCGACGTTCGGCTACCTCCTCTGGGACGACCGCGCCTGCGTCGTCTTCTCGGGCGACACGGGTCCGACTGAGGCGCTCTGGGCCGAGGCGAGACGCCGCGACGACCTGAAGGCCATCTTCGTCGAATGCTCCTTCCCCGACTCCATGGCCGAGATCGCAGAGGTCTCCAGGCACCTCACGCCGGCGACGCTCGCGCTCGAGATGAGGAAGTTCCCGGCCAGCGTCCCGGTGAACCTCTACCACATGAAGCCCCCCACGCTTCCGCAGCTGCGCGCCGACGTCGCCGCGCTCTCCGAGCCGCGCGTGCGCATCCTCGACGACGGGGACGAGCTGGAGTTCTGACGCGGCAGCGTTTTCTCGGGGGGCCCCTGGCCCTGCGGGCCAGCGGCCGGTCCCCCCGAACCCCCTCCCCGCCGGCTTTCCTCTTTCGTGGCGTCCCACCTTCGGCCCTTCGGGCCCGTGGCCGGCGCCTCAGCTGCCGGCGGCGACGCGGTCGAGGGCGAGGAGCTCGTCCGCGAGCTCGAAGACGAGGCGGCGACGCGTCCCCTCGGGGAGGCCGCGCGGCGGAACCCGGTCGCGGAGCACGCCGCGGAGGCGG
>JAGOBQ010000132.1 GCA_017999215.1 Thermoanaerobaculia bacterium | reverse complement strand
AGCTCCCGCACGAGGAGGGCGGCCGCGCCCGCGTCGTGAGGCCGGAGTCTGCGTGTGACGCGTGGCGGCGGGAAGGCCGAGGTCACCGGGAGGCCGCGGACCCCTCCCAGGCCCCCATCCGGCGGAACTTCGCGTACCGGGCCTCGAGGAGGGCGTCGACCGGGATCGCCGCGAGGCGGTCGAGGTGGCGTGCGAGCGCCTGCCCGACCGCGTCGATCGTCGCCACCGGGTCGGAGTGGGCGCCGCCCGGAGGCTCCGGGATCACCTCGTCCGCGATCCCGAGAGCCTTGCAGTCGGCGGCGGTCATGCGCATCGCCTCGGCGGCCTCGCGCGCCTTCGCCTGGTCCTTCCAGAGGATGGCGGCGCACCCTTCCGGCGAGATGACGGAATAGACCGAGTGCTCGAGCATCAGGATCGCATCCGTGACGCCGATTCCGAGGGCGCCGCCCGATCCGCCTTCGCCCGTCACGGTCGCGACGAGCGGCACCTTCAGGCGCGCCATCTCGAGCAGGTTCACGGCGATCGCTTCCGAGACGCCCCGCTCCTCGCTCTCGACTCCCGGATAGGCGCCCGGCGTGTCGATGAACGTCAGGACGGGCCGATGGA
Source organism: Thermoanaerobaculia bacterium (assembly GCA_017999215.1). Classification (GTDB taxonomy): domain Bacteria; phylum Acidobacteriota; class Thermoanaerobaculia; order UBA5066; family UBA5066; genus UBA5066. The sequence goes on along the minus strand of JAGOBQ010000132.1, from coordinate 8,672 downwards.
ACTTCTCGGCGAGCTTCATCACGCGAAGCGCCTTTCGGTAGCCCTCGGGACGGGGCATGCCGAAGTTCCGGCGGACCTTCTCCTTCGTGTCGCGCCCCTTCTGGTGGCCGACGACGGCGACCGTCCGGCCGCCGAGGACCCCGAAGCCGGCCACGATCGCCGGGTCGTCTGCGAAGGCCCGGTCCCCGCGCAGCTCGACGAAGTCGCGGAGAAGGACCCGGACGTAGTCGAGCGTGAAGGGGCGGGCCGGATGGCGGGCGACGAGCGTCTTCTGCCACGGGGTGAGGTTCGCGTAGATCTCCCCCGAGAGCTTCACGAGCCTGTCGGAGATCTTGCGGATCGCCTTGTCCCGGGCGGGGCTCCCGGGGCTTTCCCGCAGTCCGTCGATGCGCGCCCGGAGCCGCTCCAGAGGCTCCTCGAACCGGTGATCGGAACTCACCCCCGGAATGTACCAGACCGCGACGGCCGGACCGTCAGAGGAGGTTCTGGGGGTCCCGGTCGAGCCGGGGCGGCTCCGGGAGCGACCGGAGGAGCTCGCCGGCCGCCGCCAGCGCCTCCCGGGAGTCGGAGCGGACGAGGAGCTGGACCCTGTAGAGGCCCTTGAGCCGCTCCAGCGGCGCCGGCGCCGGGCCGAGCAGCCGCAGCCTCGGCAGCCCCGCGATCGCGGAACGGCCGGCGCGAGCGGCGGCCTCGGCCTCCGGGAGCTCCTTCGCCGTCCAGAGCGCGAGGAGGAGGTGGGAGAAGGGCGGGTAGCCGAAGGCCCGGCGGAACCGAAGCTCTCCCTCCGCGAAGGCGGCATGGTCCTGGGCGACGGCGGCCGCGATCGCTTCGTGCTCGGGCCGGGCGGTCTGCACCGCCACGATCCCGGGAAGCTCCCCCCGGCCGACCCGGCCGGCCGCCTGGGTGACGAGCTGGAACGTCCGTTCCGCGGAACGGAAGTCGGGGAACGAGAGAAGCGCGTCGGCATCGAGGACGGCGAGGACCGTGGCGTTCGGGAAGTCGTGCCCCTTCGCCACCATCTGCGTCCCCAGGAGCGCCTGCGCGGCGCCCGACTCGAAATCGCCGAGGACGCGGACCGCTCCTCCGCGGCGCGCGGCCGCGTCCCGGTCGAGGACGGCGTACGGGACCTCCGGGAAGAGCTCCTCGAACCGCTCGGCGAGGCGTTCGGTGCCGAAGCCGACCGGCATCAGGACGTCGGAGCCGCAGTCCGGACACGCGCGCGGTCGCGGGACGAAGTCGCCGCAGTAGTGGCAGAGGAGCCTCTCCCCGCGCCGGTGGTAGGTCCGGGCGACCGAGCACGAGGCGCACCGGAAGTCGTGGCCGCAGGCACGGCAGAGGAGGGCTGGCGAGAAGCCGCGGCGATTCAGGAGGACGATCGCCTGCTCGCCGCGCTCGAACGCCCCACTCAGGAGCTCCACCGTCCGCGCGGCGAAGAGGACGCGCCCGTGATCTCCGGGACGGGCGGCCTCGCCCCGGAGGTCGACGACCTCCACACGGGCCCGCGCTCGGGAGCCGGGGCGCGCCGGCAGGACGAGACGCGGCAGGCGCCCGTCGCGGGCGGCCTGCTCGTCCTCCATGGACGGCGTCGCCGTCCCGAGGAGGAGGACCGCCCCCTCGCCGTGCGCGCGGACGCGGGCTACGGTCCGGGAGTCGTACCGCGGCGCCTCGCCCTGCTTGTAGGAGCCGTCGTGCGCTTCGTCGACGACGATCAGTCCGAGCCGCGGCAGCGGGGCGAAGACGGCGGAGCGAGGGCCGACGACGGCGTCGACGTCGCCGCGCCGCGCCCGCTCCCAGGCGGCGGAACGCTCTCCGTCCGACAGGCCGCTGTGGAGGAGGGCGACGCGCGAGCCGAACCGGGCGACGACCCGCCGGATGAGCCCGGGCGCGAGGGCGATCTCGGGCACCAGGAGGATCCCCTGCCGGCCCAGCCCGATCGCCCTCTCGAGCGCGGCGAGGTAGACCTCCGTCTTCCCGCTGCCGGTCACGCCGTCGAGAAGGAAGCGGGCCTCTCCGCCGCGCTCGAGCGCGGCGGCCACCGCGTCGACGGCCGCGCGCTGGGCGGCCGTCGGCTCGAAGGGCGCGGCGGCCCGCGCCGGGAGCGCGTGGGCGGCTGCGTCCGCCGGCCGTTCCTCCTCGACGACCGCGACGAGCGACTGCTTCGCCAGCGCGGCCAGCATTCCGGCCGACACTCCCGCGGCGCGAAGCTCCGCCGCCGACGCCGGCCTCCCGAGCGCGACGAGCGCGGCGAGGGCCCTCCTCTGTCCGGGCCGTCGCGCGAGGCGGAGGTCGTCGGCGCTCCCCCGCGCCGCGAAGCTCTTCGCCGTCGGGGGGCGAGCGGCCCGGAGCTCCTCCGAGGGAATCCGGATGAGCCCGGCATCGAGCAGGGCGCGAAGAGCCTTCCCGAGGCCGCGGGAGCCGACGCGTTCGCCGATCTCGAGCGCCGTCGCGCGCCCCGACGCCAGGACCTCGGCGAGGACGGCCCCCGCGAGCCCCTCCGGCGCGCGCGCGCCCACGGCGCGGCTCGTCGGGACGTAGGCCGCGGTCCCGGCCGCGAGCAGCCGGGCGGGTACCGCGGCGCGGAGGAGCTCGCCGGGCGGAGCGAAGTAGTAGTCGGCGGCCCGGGTCAGGAGGCCGACGAATGCCTCCGGGAGGAACGGCTCGTCGTCGAGGATCGTCAGGACCTCGCGAAGGGCCGTGCCGTCGGGCGGCGGCCCGGGCTCCCCCGGGACGACGACGCCCGCGAGCAGCCGTGGCCCGAACGGCACGGCGACGCGCGCGCCCGCCGGAGGGATCGGCAGCTCGGAAGGGAGGAGGTAGGTGGCGAGGCCCGGGAACCCGGTCGGAAGGAGAACCGCGACTCGCCGGACGACGTCGTCGGACGTCACGGCGTCAGGCCGTCGTTCCGGTCCGGAGGTCCGGCTCGACCCAGGGGGCCTCGTCGCCCTCCCCGGCCTCGGCGTCGACGTCGACGAAGCGGCCGGTGGACGGCTCCCAGCGCCACCTTCGGGAGACGTCCTGCTCGACGTCTTCCGAGACGACGAGCACCGACCGGTCGATGCTCAGGTCGCCCCCGGCGAGAAGAAGGCCCCGGTCGACCCAGACGGCGGGCCGGAAACCGCCTCCTTCCACGCCGAAGAACGCGGCGACGTCGAACAGCGGCTCGGGCCCTTCCCGCCGGACGAAGGCCTGGGCGAAGTCGAGCCGGCCGTCGAAATCGAAGTCGCCCCGGACGAAGTACGGCCGATAGTCGCCGTAGAGGTCGCGCAGCTCCTGGCGCGCTTCCGACTCGACGGCGTCTTCGTCTCCGGCCGGCCGCAGGCCGCCGGTCGACGCGGCCGCGACGGCTTCCTCCTCGGCGTCCGTGCGCCCGCTCGACGACGGCGCGCGGCGGCCCCGTTCGACCTCGGCCGGGAGCTTGTCTCCGCCTCGCGCCCGGGCCGACAGGACGAGCGTCGCACCGAACGCGGCGAAGGCCGCGAGGAAAGCGACGCCCAGGATCCGCCGACCGTTCACGGCCCGGGTTCCTTCCGCCCCGGAACGGGGAGGCCCAGCCTTCGGAGGACCTGCTGGAGGTCCTCCCACGCTTCCTTCTTCCGCTCGGGCTGGCGGAGGAGGAAGGAGGGGTGGAACGTCGGCATCACGGCGATCCCCTTGCGCGTGCCCCATTTCCCCCGGAGCCGCGTGATCGGCTCTTCGGTCTCGAGGAGGAACTGTGCCGCGAACTTGCCCATGGCGACGAGCACGGCAGGATTTACGACCTCGATCTGGGTCTCGAGGTAGGGCCGGCAGGCGGCGATCTCCGCGGGCTCGGGGTTCCGGTTGCCCGGAGGCCGGCACTTGAGGACGTTCGCGATGTAGACGTCGGCCCGGTCCAGGCCCATCGCTCCGATCATCTTCGTCAGGAGCTGGCCGGCGCGGCCGACGAACGGGACTCCCGTCGCGTCTTCGTCGGCCCCGGGCGCCTCTCCGACGAACATGATCCGGCTGCGCCCGTTTCCGTCCGCGAAGACCGTCTGCGTCCGGGTGCGGCAGAGGCCGCAGAGCTCGCACGCGGCGACGGTGGCCCGGAGCGCGTCGAGGTCGGGCAGGAGCGGAACGGACGGATTCTCCGTGGATGCGGGCCGCGAGGACGGCACGGCGCCCTTCGCTTCCGGTGCGGCGCCCGGCCGCGCGGGCGTCGGCACCGCGCCCGCGGGAGGAGCCGCGAGGTGGAGCTCACGCACGCCGAGGTCCCGGAAGTAGCCGAGCGCGGCGCTCAGCGCGTCGTTCCGGCGGGGTCGGCGGGCGGGCATCGTTCGTCGAGGAGCGCCGCGAGGCGCTCGAGGATCGTGGCGGAGACGACCGCTTTCGCGGCGCGGGGAACGGCGACCGGCTCGGACGCACCGGCGGCGAGAAGGAGGACCTCGTTCTCCTCGCTGTCGAAGCCGATTCCCGGTCGCGAGACGTCGTTCGCGACGAGGAGGTCGGCCCCCTTGTCGAGGAGCTTTCGACGCGCGTTCCCGGCGAGGTCGTCCGTCTCGGCGGCGAACGCGACGACGACCTGCCGCGGCGTCCTCACGGCGCGGACCGCGGCGAGGATGTCGGGCGCGAGGGCGAGGCGGATATCGGGGATCCCGCCGGCCCGCTTGATCTTCTTCGGCGTGAAGGCCTCGGCCTGGAAGTCGGCGGGTGCCGCCGCCATGACGAGGGCGTCGGAGGACGGGAGCTCGGCGAGGACCGCCTCGAGCATCTCGGCCGTCCGGTCGACCTTCACGAGCTTCACGTTCGGGGGCGGGTCGATGGCGACCGGACCGCTCACGAGGACGACCTCGGCCCCCCGCTTCTCCGCCTCGCGCGCGAGGGCATAGCCCATCCGCCCCGAGCTCCGGTTCGTCAGGAAGCGGACCGGGTCGATCGGCTCGCGCGTCGGGCCGGCCGTCACGACGACGCGGCGGTCCTGGAGGCTCCTCGAGACCCGCGCCGCTCCGACGACCGCCTCGACGATCCGTGCGGGCGGGGCCATCCGGCCCGGACCGACGTCGCCGCAGGCGAGGTCTCCCGAATCGGGGTCCACGACGACGGCGCCGCGGCCGCGCAGGATCCGGAGGTTTTCCTGCGTCGCCGGGTGGGCCCACATCCAGGTGTTCATCGCGGGCGCGACGACGATCGCCCGACGGTGCGCGAGGGCGTAGGTCGAAAGCGCCTCGTCGCCGATTCCCCGGGCCATCTTCGCGAGGACGTCCGCCGTCGCCGGCGCGACGGCCAGGACCTCTCCCCACCGCGCCAGCTCGACGTGGTCGACGGCGCCGGAGGCGGGGTCCCAGAGGTCCGCCACGACCGGCGCCTTCGAAAGGACCGAGAGCGTCAGCGGCGTGATGAACCGCTGGGCGGCCGGCGTCATGAGGACCCGCACGACGGCGCCCTTCTCGACCAGCAGCCGGACGATCTCGGCCGCCTTGTAGGCCGCGATGCCGCCGCTGACGCCGAGAAGGACGCGCGGGGCCGGGAGGCCGCCTCCGCTCACGCCGTTCGTCAGGGCGTGATCAGCGGGAGCGGGTCGATCGGCTCGATCGCGCCCGTCTCGAGCTCGCCCTCGATCGCGCCTTCGACGGGGCGCTGACCGAGCTGCCACTTCACGTGGCCGCCGGCCACCTCGTCGAGGGCGATGCGCGAGTACTTCGTGTGCTTCGTCTCGACCTTCGGCCGGGCGCCCAGCATCAGCTGCTCGGCACGGCGGGAGGCGATGTGGACGAGCCGGAACTTCGACTCGATCTGCGGGGACTCGGGGGTCTCTTCTGGGGTCTCGATCATCGGGCTGGCTCCGGTCTCTTCGTTCGGTGTCGTCACTTTCACCCTCGATTCGGCCCCGTCACGCGGGGAACGTCCTCAGGATGGCTTCGAGCCGCTCCTGCCGCCGGCGACGGCTCGAACGGCGCGCCACGACGATCGACCGCAACTCGTCTACGGCCGCGTCGAGGACGTCATTGATTATCGCATAGTCGTACTCGCCGAACTCGGCGAGCTCCCGAGCGGCCGCCTCGAGCCGTCGCGCGATCGACTCCGGGGTGTTGTGCCCCCGGGCGATCAGGCGCTCCTCGAGGACCTGGCGGGAGGGCGGGAAGACGAAGACCTTTACGACCTCCGGCATCCGCGACCGAACCTGCCGGGCTCCCTGGACGTCGATGTCGAGGACGACGTCGATCCCGGCCGCGAGGCGCGGCTCGACCTCTCCCCGGGAGGTGCCGTAGTGATGCCCGTCGTAGACCGCGTGCTCGAGAAAGCCGTCCCGGGAGGCGAGCGACTCGAACTCCTCCGGCGAGACGAAGTAGTACTCCCTGCCGTGGACCTCGCCGGGCCGCGCCGGGCGGGTCGTGTGGGAGACGGAGAAGTGGATCGTCCCGACGAAGGCGGGGTCGGCGAGGATCCGGCGGATCAGCGTCGTCTTGCCGGCGCCGGACGGGGACGAGACGATGAAGAGGTCGCCTGCGGGTCTCATCCCCAGAGTATGCGAGGTACCCGACCGCCAGTCAGCAGGAACGCGCTCGGGGGGCCCGGGGGGCGGCGAACAGCGCCCCCCTGCAGCGTCACTCCACGTTCTGGATCTGTTCCTTCAGCGCCTCGACGTCGGACTTGAGGTCGAGGAGGACGCGTGTGAGCGGGAGCTCGCGGGCCTTCTGGCTCGCCGTGTTCGCTTCCCGGTGGAGCTCCTGCGCGAGGACGTCCAGGCGCTTCCCGGAGGCGTGCTCTCCCTTCATCAGCCTGCGCGCCTCGACGAGGTGCGCCCGGAAGCGGTCGACCTCCTCCGTGATGTCGGCCCGGTCCGCGAGGAGAGCGATCTCCTGGGCGAGCCGGGCCTCGTCGAGCGGGACGCCGTCCGCGAGCTTCGCGACGCGCTCGCGGAGCTGCGCGAGGAGCCGCTCGGCGAGCCCCTCGCGCGCCTCGGAGACCTTCCCGATTCCCGCCTCGAGCCGGTCGAGGATCGCGGCGAGGGCCGTCGCGACAGCTTCGCCCTCCCGCCGACGCGACGCGTCGAAGTCGGCGAGCGCGGTCGCCGCCGTCTCGAGGACGGCCGCGCCGAGCGCCTCGCCGGCCTCGTCCTCGCCGACGCGGACGACGCCCGGGAGCGAGAGGAGGTCGCGCGCCGTCAGCTCTCTCGGGAGGCCCCGCTCCTTCGAGAGGGCGTCCCAGGCCTCCGCGTACCGCGCCGCCGCCGCCCCGTCGATCGAGACGGCGCCCCCGGCCGAGCGGGTCACGCGGACCGAGAGGTCGACGTGCCCTCGGGCCACCGTCGCGCCGACGAGCTTGCGGAGGGGGGCCTCGAGCGCTCCGAGGTCGTCCCGCATCTTGAGCGAGAGGTCGAGGAAGCGGTGGTTCACGCTCCGGAGCGTGATCGAGAGCTGCGTCCCGTCGGGGAGCGCGGCCTGGGCGCGGCCGTAGCCGGTCATCGACTTCACGGTGTCTTCTCCTCCTCGAAGGCGGCGAGGTCGTGCAGCCTCCGGTAGACGCCGCCGAGCGCGAGGAGCTCGGCGTGCCGGCCCCTCTCGACGAAGCGGCCGCGGTCCAGGACGACGATCTGGTCGGCTCGCCGCACCGTCGAGAGGCGATGGGCGATGACGAGCGTCGTCCGCCCCGCCATGAGCCGCTCGAGCGCCGCCTGCACGGCCCGTTCGCTCTCGGTGTCGAGCGCGGAGGTCGCCTCGTCGAGGATCAGGATCGGCGGGTCCTTCAGGAGCGCCCGGGCGATCGCGAGGCGCTGCCGCTGGCCTCCGGAGAGCCTCCCTCCCGCCTCCCCCACCGGGGTGTCGAGCCCCTTCGGGAGGGCGTCCACGAAGTCGGCGGCATTCGCGGCGGCGAGGGCGGCGCGGACCCGGCTTTCCGGCACGTCCGCGAGGCCGTAGGCGACGTTCCTCCGGACGGTGTCGTCGAACAGGACGACCTCCTGCGTCACGAGGGCCATCGCCCCGCGGAGCGAGGCGAGCGTCACGTCCCGCACGTCCACGCCGTCGATCGTGATCCGCCCCGCGGTCACGTCCATGAAGCGCGGCAGGAGGTTCGCGAGCGTCGTCTTCCCCGCTCCCGAGGGGCCGACGAGCGCCGTCACCGAGCCGCGCGGGACGACCAGGTCGACTCCCGAGAGGACGTCGGGCCCGCCCGGGTAGGCGAACGAGACCCCCTCGAACCGGACCTCCCTCTCGAACGGCCGGAGAGGCACGGCGCCCGGCCGGTCGACGACGAGCATCGGCGCGTCGAGCACCTCGAAGAGGCGCCGCGCGGAGGCGAGCGCCTGCTGGAGCGCGAGGTTGATCCGCGTCGCCCGCTTGAACGGCTGGTACATCATCACCAGCCCGACGCCGAACGAGATGAACGCCCCGAGCGTCATCGTCCCCGCCTCGATCCGCTTCCCGGCGTAGCCGAGGAGGACGAGGAACGCGAGGACCGACGCGGTCTCGACGAGGGGGGACGACAGCGCCATCACGCCCGCGCCCTTCCGGAGGAGCCGGTAGGTCCGCTCGTTCACCTCGCCGAAGCGGTCCGCCTCGTACTTCTCCGCTCCGTAGGCCTGGACGACCCGGTGGCCGCGAAGGGTCTCGGAAAGGACGCCGGTGAGGTCTCCCATCCGCTCTCGCCCCGCCTTCGACATGCGCCGGAGGCGGTTCGCGATCAGGACGACCGGGCCGACGATCGACGGCGCC
>JAGOBQ010000131.1 GCA_017999215.1 Thermoanaerobaculia bacterium | reverse complement strand
ACCCCCGCGAGGAGGTAGCAGAGGATCAGGCCGCCCGCCGTGACGGAGAGCGACACGGCCATGTAGAGCATCGTCCGCCGCCCGGTCTGCACCCTCGGCTCGCGCAGGATCTGGAGACCGTTCGAGACCGCCTCGATCCCCGTGTAGGTGCCTCCCCCCATCGAGAACGCCTTCAGGAGGAGGGCGAGCGTGCCGATACCGCCGAGCGCCGTCCACGTCTCCCGGGTCTCGCGGACCGTCGCCGCGACGACCTCGGGCATCGCCGCGGCGTGGCTCCCGATCCCGAAGACGATGAGGAGCGCGTGGGTCACGAGGAAGAGGACGAAGATCGGGAGGAGGACGAGGACGGACTCCTTCACGCCGCGCAGGTTCAGGACGACGAGGGCGGCGAGGAGGACGAGCGAGAGGACGAGCTGCTCGCCCTGCGGGACGGCCCTCGGGGCGAGCGAGCAGAGAGCCGCGACGCAGGCCGCGATCTGCATCGCGATCGTCATCGCGTAGTCGACGACGAGCGCCGAGCCCGAGACGACGCCCGCCCCCTTCCCGAGGAGGCTCGACGCGACGAGGTAGCCGCCGCCGCCCGACGGGAAGAGCGAGATGATCTGGGCGTACGACATCGAGATCACGCCGATCGTCACGACCATGGCGATCGCGAGGAAGACGGCGAGGTGGGGATGAGTCCCGAGCGTGACGAACGCCTCTTCCGGGCCGTAGCAGGAGGAGGAGAGCCCGTCCGCCCCGAGGCCGACCCACGCGAGGAACGCGGCGAGGGAGATGTGGTGGAAGACCCCGGGGTCGAGCGGGTCGCGGCTCTTCCCGATGACGAGTCGCCGGGCGGCCTGGAGGATCGACATGTCCGGCCGGCGACTCTACCGGGCGGATGCGCCTTTGCGGAAGGTCCCGGGCCTTCCGGCGGCCGCCCGATGGATGCATCTTTAGCCTTTCTTTAGGCCTTCCCGTCGTCTCACGACCGCGCTCTCCGAAGGGCTTGCTGGCGGCCGCCTTTCGGCCTTCTTTCGCTTCCCTTCCGGACTTCCTGACACCGGCGGAGGCACCTTCCCCACCGTGGAAGGAGATTGCCTCATGCCGCTCCTCGTCGCCCTCGCCGTCGGAGTCCTTCTCTTCGTGATCGAATCCTCCCGGACGAAGCCGGGCGACCCGCTCTGAGCTCCATGGCGGATGCCCTGCTCGTCCTCACGACCCTTCTCCTCGGAGCCCTCGCCGTCGTCTACGTCCGCGGCTGCGCCGCCCTCCTCCCGGAGGATCGCGATGAGCGCTGAATCCGCCGCCGGTCTTCTCCTCGCGACGCTGGCTCTCGGCTACCTCCTCTTCGCCCTGTTGAAGCCCGAGAGGCTCTGAGATGACCGCTCTCGCGTTCCTGAAGATCGCGGTCTACTTCCTCCTCGTCCTCGCCGTGACGAAGCCCCTCGGCCTCTACATGCGCCGGGTCTTCTCGGGTGAGCGGACGTTCCTCGACCCCGTCCTCGGCCCCGTCGAGCGCCTCGTCTACCGTCTCGGAGGCGTCGACCCGAAAAAGGAGCAGGACTGGAAGGCGTATGCCTCCTCGATGCTCGTCTTCAGCGTCCTCGGCGTCCTCGGCGTCTACGCGTTCGAGCGGCTCCAGCACCTCCTGCCGCTGAACCCCGACCGCCTCCCGGCGGTTCCTCCCGCTCTCGCCTGGAACACGGCGATCTCGTTCGTCACGAACACGAACTGGCAGGCGTACGTGGGCGAGGCGACGATGTCGCACCTCACGCAGATGGCGGCGCTCGCCCTCCAGAATTTCCTGTCGGCCGCCACGGGTATCGCCATCGCGGTCGCGGTGATCCGCGGGATCGCCCGGACCGAGGCGAAGACGATCGGGAGCTTCTGGGTCGACCTGACCCGTTCGACGCTCCGGGTCCTTCTCCCGATCTCCCTCCTCGCCGCGGCCCTCCTGATGTCGCAGGGCGTCGTCCAAAGCTTCTCGGCCTCCGCGAAGGTCACGACGCTCGACGGCGCGACGCAGACGGTGCCGCTCGGTCCGGTCGCTTCGCAGGAGGCGATCAAGGAGCTCGGGACGAACGGCGGCGGCTTCTTCAACGCGAACTCCGCCCACCCCTACGAGAACCCGACCCCCGCCACGAACCTCCTCGAGATGCTCCTCATCTTCGCCATCCCGGCCGGCCTGACCTACACGCTCGGGTCGATGACCGGAAAGACGCGCCACGGCTGGGCCGTCTTCCAGGCGATGGGGCTCCTCTTCCTCGTCGGGGCGGGCGTCACGGCCTGGGCCGAGACGCGGGGCAACCCGATCCACCAGGCCGCAGGGGTCGACCCCGGGGCGGGGAACATGGAAGGGAAGGAGGTCCGCTTCGGCGCGGGCGACACCGCCCTCTTCGCCACGATCACGACGGCCGCGTCGTGCGGCGCCGTGAACGGGATGCACGACTCCTTCACGCCGCTCGGCGGGCTCGTGCCCCTCGTCAACATCCAGCTCGGCGAGGTCATCTTCGGCGGCGTCGGCGCCGGGCTCTACGGCGTCTTCGTCTTCGTCGTCCTCTCGGTCTTCATCGCCGGCCTCATGGTGGGCCGCACGCCCGAGTACCTCGGCAAGAAGATCGAAGGGGCCGAGGTCAAGCTCGCGATGCTCGCCGTCCTCGTCCTGACGTTCTGCATCCTCGTCGGGACGGCGGCGGCCGTCACGACGAAGGCCGGCCTCTCGAGCCTCTCGAACGCGGGGCCCCACGGCCTCTCGCAGGCGCTCTACGCCTTCACGAGCGCGGCGGGCAACAACGGGAGCGCCTTCGCCGGGCTCAACGCGAACACGAGCTTCTACAACATGGCTCTGGGCCTTTCGATGTTCTTCGGGCGGTTCCTGATGATCGTCCCGATCCTCGGGATCGCCGGTTCTCTCGCCGCGAAGAAGAGGCTGGCCGAGTCGGCCGGGACCTTCCCCGTCGACGGCCTTCTCTTCACCTTCCTCCTCGCCGGCGTCATCCTGGTCGTCGGGGCGCTCACCTTCTTTCCCGTCCTCTCCCTCGGTCCGGTCGTCGAGCACCTTCTGATGGCCGCGGGCCGGACGTTCTGAGGCCGTACCGATGACCAGGCACTCCGAGACCAGGCTCCTCGACCGCGCCCTGCTGACGCGGGCCGTCACAGACTCCTTCCGGAAGCTCCACCCGCGCCGCATGGCGAAGAATCCCGTGATGTTCGTCGTCGAGGTCGGCGCCGTCCTCGCGACGCTCGCCCTCCTCGGGGTCGGAACGCGCGGAACGTTCTCGTTCCAGCTCCAGGTCGTCCTCTGGCTCTGGGCCACGGTGCTCTTCGCGAACTTCGCCGAAGGCCTGGCCGAGGGGCGCGGGAAGGCGCAGGCCGACGCGCTTCGCCGGACGAAGGGCGATGCCATGGCCCGGCGCCTCGTCGGCGAAGCCCGCCGCGAAGAGAACGTCCCCGCTTCCGCGCTCCGAAAGGGCGACCTCGTCGTCGTCGAGGCCGGGCAGCTGATCCCGGGCGACGGGACCGTCGTCGAGGGGATCGCCTCCGTCGACGAGTCGGCGATCACGGGCGAGTCGGCTCCCGTCATCCGCGAGGCGGGCGGCGACCGCTCCGCCGTGACGGGAGGGACGAAGGTCCTCTCCGACCGCGTCGTCGTCGAGATCACGTCCGAGCCCGGCGGGACGTTCCTCGACCGGATGATCAGGCTCGTCGAGGGGGCCGAGAGGCAGAAGACGCCGAACGAGATCGCCCTCGACATCCTCCTCGCGGGGCTGACGATCGTCTTCCTCTTCGCGACGCTCACACTCCGCCCGTTCGCCCTCTACTCGGGCGGCGACGTCTCCCCGACCGTCCTCGTCGCCCTCCTCGTCTGCCTCATCCCGACGACGATCGGCGGCCTCCTCTCGGCGATCGGCATCGCCGGCATGGACCGCGTCCTCCGGCACAACGTCCTCGCGATGTCGGGGCGGGCGGTCGAGGCCTCGGGCGACGTCAACGTCCTCCTGCTCGACAAGACCGGGACGATCACGCTCGGCAACCGCCAGGCGACACAGCTCCTTCCCGCGCCCGGCGTCTCCGAGCGCGAGCTGGCGGAGCTGGCCCAGGTGGCCTCCCTGGCCGACGAGACACCCGAGGGGCGCTCGATCGTCGTCCTCGCCAAGGAGAAGTACGGCATCCGCGGCCGGGAGCTGCGCGAGCTCCACGCCCACTTCGTCCCCTTCACGGCGAGGACCCGGATGTCGGGCCTCGACTTCGAAGGGGGTCGAAAGGTCCGAAAGGGGGCGGCCGACGCCGTCGACGGCTTCGTCCGCGGCCTCGACGGGCACTTCCCGGAGGAAGTCCGTCGCGACGTCGCCCGGATCGGCGGAGAGGGGGGAACTCCCCTCGTCGTCGCCGACGGCGGGAAGGTCGCCGGGACGATCTACCTGCAGGACGTCGTGAAGGGCGGGATGAAGGAGCGGTTCGACCGTCTCCGCGCCATGGGGATCCGGACGGTCATGATCACCGGCGACAACCCTCTCACCGCGGCGAGCATCGCGCGGGAGGCGGGTGTCGACGACTTCCTCGCCGAGGCGACGCCGGAAGACAAGCTCGCCCTCATCCGGAAGGAGCAGGCGAACGGGAACCTCGTCGCCATGACGGGCGATGGGACGAACGACGCCCCCGCGCTCGCCCAGGCCGACGTCGGGATGGCGATGAACACCGGCACCCAGGCGGCGAAGGAAGCCGGGAACATGGTCGACCTCGACTCGAACCCGACGAAGCTCATCGAGGTCGTCGAGATCGGCAAGCAGCTCCTGATGACGCGCGGGGCGCTCACGACGTTCTCGATCTCGAACGACGTCGCGAAGTACTTCGCGATCCTCCCCGCCCTCTTCGTCGCGACGTTCCCCCAGCTCCAGGCGCTCAACGTCATGAAGCTCGCGACGCCCGAGAGCGCGATCCTCTCGGCCGTCGTCTTCAACGCGCTCATCATCGTCGCCCTCATCCCGCTCGCCCTGCGCGGCGTGTCGTACCGGCCGCTCGGCGCGGCGCGGATCCTTCGCCGGAACCTCCTGATCTACGGCCTCGGAGGGCTCGTCGCGCCGTTCGTCGGGATCAAGGCGATCGACCTCCTCCTCGTCGCCCTGAAGCTGGCCTGAGGTGCCTGCCGTGAAAGAACACGTCCTCGTCTCCGTCCGCCTCCTCGTCGTCTTCACCCTCCTCCTCGGCTTCGGCTACCCCGTCGTCGTCTGGGCCGTCGGTCGCGTCGCCTTCCCGCGCGAGGCGGGCGGGTCGTTCGTCACGCGCGACGGGAGAGTCGCCGGCTCGGAGCTCATCGGCCAGGCGACGGCGTCGCCCGGCCTCTTCCGCTCCCGGCCCTCCGCCGCGGGGAGCGGCTACGACGCGGCGGCCTCGAGCGGCTCGAACCTCGGGCCGACCTCGAAGGCGCTCGCGGAGCGGGTGACCGCGGAGGTCGCGAAAGCCCGCGCCGAGAATCCCGGCGCGAGAGGCCCCGTTCCCGCGGACGCCGTGACAGCTTCGGGCTCGGGCCTCGACCCGCACGTCTCCCCCGCCTTCGCCCTCTGGCAGGTCCCGCGCGTCGCGATGGAGACCGGAATCCCCGCCACCGCCCTCGAGGCGCTCGTCGCGAAGAGGACCGAAGGGCGATTCTTCGGCCTCTTCGGCGAGCCGCGCGTGAACGTCCTCCTCCTCAACCTGGACGTGACGGGCGTTCGAAAGCCCGCTCCTGGAGCGTGACGCTCCGATAATCGACGCCATGCCCCGGCTGTCCCACGATCGACGACCCGACCCGGATGCGTTCCTCCGCCTGGCCGCGCGTGACGCGCGGCCAGGAAGGCTGAAGGTCTACCTCGGGATGGCCGCCGGCGTCGGCAAGACCTGGAAGATGCTCGACGACGCGCATCACCTCCGCAGGCACGGGACGGACGTCGTGATCGGCTACGTCGAGACTCACGGCCGATCCGAGACCGAGGCCCGGATCGGCGACCTCGAGGTCGTCCCGCGCAAGCAGGTGAGCTACCAGGGCGTCGTCCTTCCCGAGATGGATCTCGACGCGATTCTGAGGCGGAAGCCCGACGTCGTCCTCGTCGACGAGCTCGCCCACACGAACGCGCCCGGGAGCCGCAACGAGAAGCGCTGGAAGGACGTCGAGGAGGTCCTGGCCGCCGGGATCTCCGTCATGGCCGCCGTGAACGTCCAGCACCTCGAGGGAGTCCAGGACGTCGTCGGGTCCGTCACCGGCATCGAGGTCCGCGAGCGTCTCCCCGACCGGATCGTCCGCGACGCCGACGCCCTCGTCGTCGTCGACCTCCCCGTCGAAGAGCTGCGCGAACGGATCCGGATCGGGAAGGTCTACGCGCCCGAAAAGGCCGAACAGGCGCTGGCGAGCTTCTTCACCGAGGAGAACCTGACGCGCCTGCGGGAGCTGACGCTCTTCCAGACCGCCGACCACATCGAGGCCGACGCGCACGACGCCGGCCCCGCCGAGGCCGCCGCCGCCCAGGCGCGGGTCGCGGTCGCGATGCCCCTCGACCCCGAGACCGGCCGGAGGCTGATCCTCCGCGGCTCGCGCGTCGCCGGGCGAATGAACACGCGTTGGTTCGCGCTCCACGTCCGCCGGGCGAGAGAACGCCCCGAGCGCCTCTCTGCCCGCCAGCACCGCGCCCTGACCGAGAACGTCGAGCTCGCGATGACGCTCGGAGCGACGGTCGTCGTGAGGGAGGCCGAGGACGTGGCCGCCGAGGTCCTGCGCTTCGTGAAGGACGAGAACGTCGGGATCGTGATCGTCGGCACCCCTTCGCGCCGCGGCCTCGCGGCGCGCCTTCTCCCCGGCACGGTCGACCGCATCCTCGCGCGCGCCGAAGGCTTCGACCTTCTGGTCGCCGGCGCCATCGGGGACGACGACGCCTGACGCGACGGCTCCCGCCGACGCGCCCTCGCCGCCGCGGCGTTCCGCGCGCTCCCCGCGCTCTTCTTGCTAGCATCCGCCCCAAAAATTCGCCGATACGCCGAACACCGCCGACGGAGGGTGCCTGTGAGCCTGTCGATTCCCGAGATCCTGTCGACGACGCGCCTCTTCGGGGGCCTCGCCCCGGAGGACCTCGCCCGCATCGGCCCGGAGTTCGAGCCGATCCGGGTCCCCGGCGGCGAGACCGTCTTCGAGCACGGGGAGACGGGCGACTGCCTCTACATCGTCGCGAGCGGCCGGATCGAGGTGTCGCTGACGCTCCCCGACGGCTCGCTGCGCCCGATCGGCGAGGCCGGCCCGGGGGAGTGCCTCGGCGAGATGGCGCTGCTCACGGGCGAGCGGCGAAGCGCGACGGCCCGGTCTCGTCGCGATACCGACCTCCTCCGCCTGTCGGGGGAAGCGTTCCGCCGGCTCCTCGAGACGCACCCGCGCCTCATGTACGGCCTGACGCGGCGGATCATCGGGCACTACCAGTCGGTCCTCAGCGGCCGGCGCGGCGCCTCGGCCGGCCGGATCTCGACGATCGCGGTCGCCACGACGCAGAAGGACGGTCGGGTCGCGGAATTCACCCGGCGGCTCGTCGAGGCGCTCGGACGGCACGGGAGCGTCCGGCACCTCGATGCGTCCGCGCTCGACTCCGCGCTCGGCGAGGGCTCCGCCCAGGCCGCCCGGGACTCCTCGCGGAACTCCGGGATCGTGGCGTACCTGAACGAGCAGGAGGAGGCGCACCGCTTCGTCGTTTACGAGGCGGAGCCCGGCCCTTCGTCCTGGACGAGCCGCTGCCTCCGCCAGGCCGACCGGATCCTCTTCGTCGCGCCCGACGACGGGAGCCCGGCGCCCGGACCGATCGAAGCCCTGCTCGCCCGCCAGGGTCTCGCCGACGTGAGGACGGCCGACCTCGTCCTCCTCCATCGCGAGACGAAGCCGCTCTACCTCGGGACGAGCGCGTGGCTCGCCCCGCGGCGCGTCCGGGCGCATCACCACGTCGCCGAGAGCGCGCCGGGCGAGATGGAGCGACTCGTCCGGTCGCTGACGGGCGAGGTCCGCGGCCTCGTCCTCGGCGGCGGCGGAGCCCGGTCGTTCGCTCAGATCGGCGTCCTCCGGGCGCTCGCGGAACGGGGCGTCTCGTTCGACGTCGTGGGCGGGACGAGCATGGGGGCCTTCCTCGGCGCGCAGGTCGCGATGGGGTGGGACCCGGGGAAGATGCTCGCGTTCAACGAGGTGACGTGGACCCGGACGAAGCCGCTGAAGGACTACACCTTCCCGTACCTCGGATTCGTGACCGGGCGGCGCTTCTACTCCGTGGCCCGGGCGATCTACGGCGAGGCACGCCTCGAGGACCTCCGGATCCCGTTCTTCTGCTGCTCGAGCAACCTGACAAGGGCGCGCGTCGAGGTGCACGACGCCGGGCCGGCCTGGAGGGCCCTCGGCGCGAGCATCGCCGTCCCCGGCCTCGCCCCGCCGGCGTTCGAGGGGGGCGACCTCCTCGTCGACGGCGCCGTCCTCGCGAACCTCCCCGTCGACGTGATGCGCGGCCGCTGCTCCGGCACGGTCGTGACGATCGACGTCAGCCCCGTGGAAGACCTGAGCGTCGATCCGGCGCTGACGATGGCGCCGAACTCCTGGGGCCTCCTCTTCCGCAAGCTCCTCGGGAGGAAGGCGCAGGTGCCCGGCTTCTTCGAGCTCCTCATGCGCTCCTCGGGCCTCGCGAGCGTCCAGCAGGTGGGGGAGATGCAGCGCCTTTCGGACGTCTTCTTCCACCCCCCGATCGAGAAGTTCTCGATCTTCGACTTCTCCCTCATCCGGGACCTCGAGCGGATCGGCTACGAGCACGCCGTCGAGCTCCTCGCGGGGCCTGCCGGAGAGCTGCTCGCGGAGAGGCCCGCCTCCGCCGCGGACGCCCCGGCCTCCTCAGGCGGAGGCGCGAAGGGCGGCGAGCCACTCCCCCGGGTTCTCGAGGTCGGGGAAGTGACCGGAGCGCGGAAAGACGAGGACGCGTGACCCCGGGAGCTCCTCCGCCACCGAGCCGAGGTCCGTCCCCGCGTGCGTCGGGTCGGCCGTCCCGAGGAGGACGGTCACGGGGCAGGCGGGCCGAACGGGTCCTCCCGGGAGACGGGCGAATTCCTGGAAGGCCGAGGCGAGCGGAAATGCCGCCCCGGCCCGGAGCGCGGCGAGCGCGGGTGCGGCGAACGGACCGGGGTCGGCCCCGGGCGGCAGGGCGGCGCGGTACCACCACCGTGCGATCCGGCGGCGCGCCGCGCGGACCGCGACCGGGCCGAGGAGCGGCGCCTGGATGACGCCGCAGACGTCCTTACGCTTCACCCACGACGCCATCTCGCGCCGC
>JAGOBQ010000662.1 GCA_017999215.1 Thermoanaerobaculia bacterium | reverse complement strand
GCCGTACGCCTTCGAGCAGGAGTGGACCGCGAAGGAGCGCTCCGGCGCGAGCGAGAGGCCCGGCACGTGCTTCCCTTCGTAGACGTAGTCCTCGTAGACCTCGTCGAAGAGGAGCCAGAGGTCGTGCCGGCGGGCGACGTCGACGAGCCCTTCGAGCCAAGCGCGCGGAACGACGTGCCCCGTCGGGTTGCTCGGCGTGTTCACGTAGAGCGCCACCGTCCGCGGCGTCCGCGCGGCCTCGACGGCGGCGATCGCCGACTCCCGCGAGTCGACGACGCCGAAGAACGGGACGTCGAGCGGGACCCCGCCCGCCATCCGGACGTGCCCTTCGATCAGCGGCCAGTGCGGAGCGAGGATCGCCACCTCGTCCCCCGGCGCGACGATCGACCCGACGACGCAGGCGAGGCCCGAGGTGGCGCCGCCGGAGACGAAGACGTTCTCCCGATCGAGCGGGACGCCCGTCTTCGCGCGGAGCCGCTCGACGACCGCGTCGACGAGGAGGGGGAGGCCCTGCGGCGGAGCGTACCGGTGCATTCCCGGGTGCTCCGCGACGGCGAGGTCCTCCATTCGGCAGAGAGTTGCGGGCTCCAGGTACGTGTCGCCGACGTGGAGCGGGTAGATCTCCCCCGGGCAGGCCGCGAGGCGGCCGAGGACGGTCGAGTAGACGGAGCCCTTCATCGAGAGCGGGATCGGGGCGAGACGGGGCGGACGCGGCATGGAGGCGGGATGTTAGCCGGGAGCCGCCCGAGCGGCCCTGGCCTAGACTCGGCCCCGCCGCCGCGCCCGCTCATGCCGCACGAAGAGCCGCTCCCCCCGTTCCGCCCCGCCGTCGCGCTCGGGCAGAGGCACGTCCAGACCTTCTGGGGCCGGCTCACGCGCCCGCGCCTCCTCGTGCCGCTCCGGCGCGAGCTTCTCGCGACGCCCGACGGCGACGAGCTCGTCCTCGACCGCCTCGACGGGCCGCCCGGCGCGCCGCTCGTGGTTCTCCTCCACGGGCTCGAGGGGAGCGCCCATTCCGTCTACGTGCAGGGGCTCCTCGCGCTCCTCGAGGGACGCGGCCTCCGGGCGGTCGCGCTGAACTTCCGCTCCTGCGCGCGCGACCTCCCCTCGCTCCGGAAGAACCTCCCGAACCGGGGGAGGCGCCTCTACCACTCGGGGGAGACCTCGGATCTGGACCACCTCCTCCGGACGATCTCGGCCGCCGAGCCGGGCGTCCCTCTCGCGGCGATCGGCGTCTCGCTCGGAGGGAACGTCCTCCTGAAGTGGCTGGGCGAGCATCCGGAGGAGCGGCTCGTCGTCGCCGCGGCGACGATCTCCGTCCCGTTCGACCTCGCAGCGGGCGCGCGGGAGCTCGAGCGAGGGCTCGGCCCGGTCTACACCGCGACGTTCCTGCGAGGTCTGCGGACGAAGGCGCGGCAGCTCCTCCGCCGGCATCCCGACCTCGCCTCGCGGATCGACATCGGCCGGCTCCGGAGGGCGCGCACCTTCTTCGAGTTCGACGACGCGGTCACGGGCCCCCTCCACGGCTTCCGCGGGGCGAAGCACTACTACGACGAGTCGAGCGCGATCGGGTGGGTCGGGCGCGTCACCTCGCCGACGCTCTGCCTCTCGTCCGAGGACGACCCGTTCCTCCCCGCCGAGGCGCTCGACCGCGTGGCCGCGCGCGCCTCGGGAGCCGTTCGGCTCGTGCGGACGCGCCGCGGGGGGCACACCGGGTTCATCTCGGGGACGAGCCCGTTCCGGGTCCGCTACTGGGCCGAGGAGCGCGCGGCCGAGTTCGTCGCCGCGCGCCTCGCCTCTCCCGTCAGCTCTTGACCTCAGACTCGCTCCGTGAAGAGTGAAAGGCGCGTATCTAGCGGACTTCGCGACGGAGCGACTCGGACGCGACCCGCATAGAACGCACCTTTCCGAACCTCTGGCGCCACCGACGGCGCCACCGGAAAGGAGCGAGATGAGCACCATCAAGGTGAACCCGGGCGACACGTACCAGGCCCACCTGGGCGGCAACGGAACCGCGGGCATCGTCGCCGCGACCGTCACCGTTCACCGGCCGACGGGGCGCGTCGTCGAGGAGTGGGCGGCCGAGGACTTCGCGATCCTCGGAGCCCGCGTCTCCGACATCGTGAACGACGGCTACACCGTCACCCCGTACGCGGAGGACGGCCGATGAGCACCGCGAAGACGACGGCGCTTGCCGCGCCCCCGGCATCGTCCCTCTTCGATCCCCGCCCCGGCTTCGAGGTCCTCGGGGGAGTCGTCGCAAGCGTCGACGTCCTCGCCGTCCTGGCCGCTGGCGGATGGACCATCGGCGACGTCCTCTCCCGGCACCTCATCAACCGGAATGAGGCAACGTGGGAGACCGACCTCGAAATCCCGGGGGCCGGCTACGTCCGCCTGCTCACCCTGAGCGGCGGCGGGGTCAGGCCCTCAACGTACCTCAGCACGGACGGTGAGGAGGTCCTCCCCGGGCACCTGCGCGTCGCGCCGGCCGTCACGCTCTCGTTCTACGGCGGCGCGTCCCGCGAGGACTTCGCCCGGGCGAAGGGCCGGCGGAAGCGACTCGATCGGTTCGGGCAGGAGATGAAGGAAGCCTGATCATTCCTC
>JAGOBQ010000661.1 GCA_017999215.1 Thermoanaerobaculia bacterium | reverse complement strand
GCGGGCGCCCGCGCGGCGCCGCGCGGCTGCGTGGGCGCCTCGACGGGCCCTTCTTCGCGCAGGGCGTCGCCGTCGAGGACGGCCCGCGCCGTCCAGGGGTCGAGCGCTCCGCCCGGCCCCGCGGGGAGGACGCCCCTGCGATCCCGGTCCAGGTCGAGGCGGACGAAGGAAAGGCTCGACCCCGACGTGCCGTGGAGGACCTGGGCGGTCGCCGAGCGGAAACCGGGGACCGCGGCCAGGACCGAGTAGACGCCCGGGCGGGCGTCCGCGAGGCAGAAGGTCCCCTCCGCGTCGGTCTTCAGGACCCGGACGACGGATGCCGCCGCGCCGGTCAGCCCCCGCACGACGAGGGAGACGCCGGCGAGAGGTGCCCCGTCGGCCCTGAGGACGCCGGAGAGGGGCGCCGTCGCCGCGCCGGGCGCAGCTTCCACCCCTGCGGCGAGGAGTGCCGCGAAGCAGCCGACGACGACGGCCGGACACAGGGGTCGCGCGGAGCGCCTCACCGGTTCGACTCCGACTCCCGAGAGGGCGTCATGGTGAATCATGGTCCCCCCGGACCGGAAGAGTCAACCGTTCCCGCGACGCTTCCGGACCCGCCGAAGAGCGCCCGGTTGCCGTCGAGGCCGTGGCGGCAGGGCGGGCCGTCCGTCAGGACTGGGCCGGGCCGATTCCCAGGATCGAGCGGACCGCGTGCCCCGCGATCGAGGGGTTCTCCTTGAGGCGGCGGACCGAGTACTTGTACCAGTCCCTCCCGTACGGCACGTAGACGCGCAGCCGGTGTCCCGCCGCGAGGATCGTGCGACGGAGGAGCGGGTCGACGCCGAGGAGCATCTGGAACTCGTACCTGTCGGGAGGCAGCTTCAGCCGGTCGATCGTCGCGAGGGCCTTCTGGACGCAGGCCTCGTCGTGCGTCGCGATCCCGGCGTAGCAGCCGGCCGACAGGTGCTTCTCGACGATCGCGGCGAAGTTCTCGATGACGACCTGCCGGCCCTTGAATGCGAGCTCCCGCGGCTCGACGTAGATCCCCTTGCAGATCCGGACGTTCATCCGGGCCGCGATGAGCCGGTCCATGTCGCGGAGGGTCCGCCGCATGTAGGCCTGGACGACGACGCCGACGTTCGGGAACTCCTCCTTCAGCTCGAGGGCGAGCGCGAGGGTCGACTCGGTGTACGGAGAGTCCTCCATGTCGATCCGGAGGAACGTCCCCGACTCGGCCGCCTTTCGGCAGATCGCGCGGAAGTTCTCCCGGGCGAGCGTCGGGTCGATCGAGAGACCGAGGGCCGTCGGCTTGACCGAGACGTTCGCCGGAAGGCGATGCGAGGTGAGGACGTCGAGGACGCGGAGATACTCGTCCCGCGTCGCCTCGGTCTGCTCCCTGCGGGTGACGGCCTCGCCGAGGACGTCGATCGTCGACATCGCCCCTTCGGCCTCGAGCTCGCGGACCGTGCGAACCGCGTCGTCGAGCGTGAGCCCGGCGATGTAGCGCCGCGCGAAGCGGAACACGACGGGTTTCGGCACGAGGGGGAGCGTGCCGACGACGAGGCGGTCGAAGATGGAGCTCATACGTCCTCCGTGAGTTCGTGGGGCTGGGGCCCGGCCTCGGGAGTCCGGGCCAGGACGAGGAGGGAGACGGCGTCGGCGCCCGCGTCCCGAAGCGTGCGAGCCGCTTCGAAGGCGGTCGCGCCGGTCGTCATCACGTCGTCCACGACGAGCAGGCGGGCCCCGCGCGCTCGGGGAGAGCCCGCGAAGGCCCCGCGGACGTTTTCGCGCCTCCGGGCGGCCGGGACCCGCGACTGGGGTGGAGTCTCCCGCGCGCGAGCGAGGAGCGTGCGGCAGGGCGCACGCAGGCGCCGGGCGACCTCGTCCGCCAGCAGGGCTCCGGGGTCGTACCCGCGATCGCGGGTACGACGTGCGGTCGAAGGGACCGGAACGACGGCCGACAGACCCACGTGCAGGCTCGCCGAACGCGCGGCGGCCGCCATCAGAATCCCGCACCGGGAGGCGAGGATGTCGTGCCCGCGGAACTTCAGGGCGTGGACCACACGGCGCGCGACGCCCTCGTAGCGGACGACGGCGACCGTGCGGGCGACCGGCGGCGGCGCGCTCGCGCAGTCCCGGCAGCGGGGATGGGCCCCGGGCAGCGCGCAGCATTCGCAAGCCGTCTCGGGCTCGAGGAGCGGCAGGGCCGCCCAGCAGGCCGCGCAGACGCCTCCGCCTCCGACGCCGCGCCTCGGGGTGCCGCAGACGGCGCAGCACGACGGCAGGACGAGCTGAAGAATCGCCGACCCGCCGTTCCGGGGCCAGCCCCACGGGGCACCCGCCACGGAGCGGGATTCTAGACGACGGCCGATCGGCCTCCGTAAGCCGGACATGCACGTTGACGCTCGATTTCGCGCCCCTCTATGCTGCGGCCGGATGAACGCCCAGAGCCGTTCGCGCCGGTGGCGCGCCGCGTCCCTCGTCCTCCTCTCCGCCGCGGTCCTCGTGACCGCGCCCGCCGCTCTCGCCCAGACCTTCGCGATCGGCGCGGGCGGCGGCCTCCTGAACGACGAAGGCTCGGCCGAGAGCCTCAAGAATTTCTCGCCGGGCGCGGGCTACGGCCTGTCC
>JAGOBQ010000660.1 GCA_017999215.1 Thermoanaerobaculia bacterium | reverse complement strand
GGACGAGCCACTCGTAGAGGAGCTTCCCCTCGTGGCGATCGCTTTCGCCGACGAAGATCCGGAGGAGAGCGCCGTCTTCGGGAAGGGTCATCGTCACCTCCAGAGGAGCCGGGCGGCGGCCCGGCCGAGAGCCACCGCGAGGAGGCCGAGGGCGAGCTGCCCGCCGGCGTTCGCGGCCGCCGCGAGGGCCTCGCCGCCGCGGAGGAGGTTGATCGTCTCGTTGCCGAAGGACGAGAAGGTCGTGTAGCCGCCCAGGACGCCGACGAAGAGGAACGTTCGGACGTTCCCGGACGGGACGCCGCGCTCCTCCGCCAGCTCGGCGAGGAGGCCGATCGCGAAGCAGCCCGTGACGTTGACCGCGAACGTCCCCCACGGGAAGGTCGCGCTCTTCGAGACCGCCTGCGCGGCGCCGCCGAGGAGGTGCCGGAGCGAGGCGCCGATGCCGCCGCCGAGGAAGACGAGCGCGAGAGGCTTCATCGGTCGGGGGAGCCTAGCATCGGCGTGCGCCCGCCGCCCGTCAGCGGCGGAGCGTCAGCGCGCTCCGGACGTATCCGCCGGCGAGGAGCGCCGCGAGGACGCCGCTCGCCACGCGAACCCAGGCCGTCTCCACGATGAAGATGCCGACCATGAGCGCGAGGACCGGGAAGAGGTAGACGAGGGCGAACCGGGCGACGTACCCGCCGAAGCTCGGCATCTCGACGCCGTCCGACTCCGCGATCGCCTTCACCATGAAGTTCGGGCCGTTGCCGATGTACGTCATCGCGCCGCAGAAGACCGCCCCGAGGCTGATCGAGACGAGGAAGACCTCCTTCACGCCCGCGACGGCCGGCTCGCCGCCGAGCGCCTTCGCGAGCTCGAAGAACGTGACGTACGTCGGCGCGTTGTCGAGGACGGACGACAGGCCGCCCGTGAAGACGAAGAACGTCACGCGGTTGAGGGGAAGCTCGGGTGCGATCTGCGCGAGGTAGGCGAGCGCCGGGACCATCGTCAGGAAGATCCCGATGAAGAGGGCTGCGACCTCCTGGATCGGTCCCCACTCGAAGCGGTTGTCCTCGAACCGGGCCTTCCGGTCGCCGAAGCGGAACGAGAGGAACGCCGCCGTCAGGAGGACGATCTCCCGGAGCGGGATCCACGCCGCGAGCGGGGCGTGCCCCTCGTGGATCGCGTGCAGGTCGACGGACGGGACGAGCGCGACCGCGGCGACGATCACGCCGAGGAGGGCGATGCTCCCCTTCCCTTCGAGGGAGAGC
This sequence comes from Thermoanaerobaculia bacterium, assembly GCA_017999215.1. GTDB lineage: Bacteria > Acidobacteriota > Thermoanaerobaculia > UBA5066 > UBA5066 > UBA5066. Next base: position 1,361 of record JAGOBQ010000660.1, on the reverse strand, counting down.
GGCTTCACCTCCGCGGCGTCCCTCACGAGGTCGGGCATCTCCTCCCTCCGGAACGCGGCCGAGTCGAGGGCGTAGTAGGTCAGGAGGAGCATCCCGTTCACGAAGAGCCACTGGGGAAAGAGCTTCAGCGTCCAGAGGAACGGCACGCCCCGGAGGAGGCCGAGGAAGAGCGGCGGGTCGCCGAGCGGCGTCAGGAGGCCGCCGCAGTTCGCGATCACGAGGATCGCGAAGACGACCGTGTGGACCTTGAGCTTCCTCTCGCGGTTCGTGTTCAGGATCGGCCGGATCAGGAGCATGGCGGCCCCGGTCGTCCCGATGAGCGAGGCGAGGACGGCGCCGACGCCGAGGAAGAGGGTGTTGTTCCGCGGGGTCGCCTGGATGTCGCCCGCCACGAAGACGCCGCCGCTCACGACGAAGAGCGAGAGGAGGAGCGTGATGAACGAGGCGTACTCGACGAGGGCGTGCACGACCTCGGTGCGGCCGCCGAGCGACCAGCACCACGCCGCCATCGGGAGCCCGAGGACGAGGGCGACGAGGAGCTGGAATCGCCTCTTCTCCCAGAGGTGCTTCGTCGCGTGCATCAGGGGGAACGTCGCGATCGCCGCGAGGAGCGCCGCGAACGGCAGGAGTCCGTACCAGGGGACCGTCATCTCGACCTCGAGCCCGCAACCGTCGCGGGCGGGGAATTCGGCGGGGAGCCCGTCGCGCCGACCCACGGGCCGGCGCAACGGCGAATGCTACTTGAGGAGCGCGAGGAGGCTGCCCGCCGCGACCGCCGTGCCGATGACCCCGGCGACGTTCGGCCCCATGGCGTGCATGAGGAGGTAGTTGTCCGGGTCCTCGGCCTGCCCGACGTTGTGCGCGACGCGCGCCGCCATCGGGACGGCCGAGACGCCCGCCGCGCCGATGAGCGGGTTGACGGGCGTGCCCGGAAGCCGCGACATCAGCTTCCCGAGGAGGACGCCTCCGGCCGTCGAGACGGCGAACGCGATGCAGCCGAGGACGAGGATCTTGAGGGTCGCCGCCCGGAGGAAGCTGTCGCCGTCCATCGTCACCCCGACCGAGAGGCCGAGGACGATCGTCACGAGGTTGATGAGCTCGTTCTGGGCCGAGCGGGTCAGGCGCTCCGTGACGCCGCACTCGCGGAGGAGGTTCCCGAACATCAGGAGGCCGATCAGCGAAGTCGCCGCCGGGACGATGAGGGCGCAGATGACCGTGCAGACGATCGGGAACGAGATCCGGAGCCACTTCGGGACGTCGAAGTTCGCCTCCATCCGGATCATCCGCTCCTTCTTCGTCGTCAGGAGCTTCATGATCGGCGGCTGGATGAGCGGCACGAGCGCCATGTACGAGTAGGCCGA
>JAGOBQ010000130.1 GCA_017999215.1 Thermoanaerobaculia bacterium | reverse complement strand
GCGGTACGAGCGGCAGGCCACGGCGCGCGAACGTAGCCGAGTGGCCCGGAAGGCCGTCCTCATCGTTGGCGCCGGGCGGGCGGGTGTGCTCGCCATCCGGGAGATCTTCGGCCGGGGCGACCTCGACATCGAGGTGAAGGGCTTTATCGACGACGATTCGCAGAAGATCGGCTCGACGATCCAGGACGTGAAGGTGCTCGGGACGGCGGAGGACATCCCCCGGCTCGTCCGTGAGCTCGAGATCGACCACGTCGTTATCACGATCGCGAAGGGCTCGAGGGCCGAGATCCTGCGCATCGTGGAGATTTGCGACAAGGTGCCCGTGAAGGTGCGGATCATCCCGGGGCTCTACGACATCCTGCAGGGGCGGGTCTCCACGAACCCCATCCGCGACGTGGATATCGAGGACCTCCTTGGGCGCGACCCGGTGCGGCTCGACGCCGCGGGGCTCCGGGGTTTCCTCGGCGGCCGGACGGTGATGGTGACGGGGGCGGGAGGGTCGATCGGCTCCGAGCTGGTACGGCAGGTAGCCCGCTACGAGCCGAGGAAGGTCCTCCTCGTCGAGCGGGCCGAGCCCTTCCTCTTCCAGATCGAGCAGGAAATGAAGCGGCACTGGGCCGCGATCGAGGTCGTGCCCCTCATCGCGGACGTGGCGGACAGGGAACGGATGCGCCGCATCTTCGAGGAGCACCGGCCGCAGGTGGTGCTTCACGCGGCGGCGCACAAGCACGTGCCGATGATGGAGCTGAACCCCGGCGAGGCGATCAAGAACAACGTCGTCGGCACGATGGCTCTCGGGGAGGAGGCGGCCGCGGCGGGAGTGGAGACGTTCGTCCTCATCTCCACCGACAAGGCTGTAAACCCCACCTCGGTGATGGGAGCGAGCAAGCGGATGGCCGAGCTGGTCGTCCAGTGCATCGACGCGCGCCACGAGACGAAGTTCGTGGCCGTGAGGTTCGGGAACGTTCTCGGTTCCACGGGCTCGGTGATCCCTATCTTCAAGGAGCAGATTCGCCGCGGCGGGCCGGTGACGGTGACGCACGCGAAGATGACCCGTTACTTCATGACGATTCCCGAGGCGGCGCAGCTCGTCCTCCAGGCGGGAGCGCTCGGCGAGGGGGGCGAGATCTTCATCCTCGACATGGGGAAGCCGGTGAAGATCCTCGACGTCGCCCGCGACATGATCCGCCTCTCGGGCCTTCGGCCCGAGGAGGACATCCAGATCCACATCACCGGCCTCCGGCCGGGCGAGAAGCTCTTCGAGGAGCTGGGGACGACGGAAGACCAGGTGGAGAAGACGCGGCACCCGAAGATCTTCGTCGGGAAGATTCCCCGGCACGCGCCCGAGGAGGTGGAGGCGGGCGTGCGCGAGCTGGTGCTCGGGGCGCGAAGGGGCGACGGTGCGGAGGTCCGGAGAGCCCTCTCTCGGCTCATCCCCGAGGCTTCACTCGAGGCGCCCGAGGTGAAGCGGCCCGAGCCCGATACCGACGAGCTGCCGAAGGAGGTCGTGGAGGTGATCCGACGACGGGCGAACGAAGGGGCCGAGATCATCCCGCTTCGGAGGGACGGTCGCGGGAAGCAGGCGGGGGCGAAATGAAAGGAGCTGCTTACCTGGCCGGGGCCGTCGCCCTCGTCGTCCTGCCTGGCCGCGCCTCCGCGCAGATCCTCGGCGGCGCGAACGTGCCGTTCGAGAGGACGACGACGACGAAGCAGAGGGTCGAGCGCGAGTCGGAGTCGGCTCGATTCCGGCTCGGGCCGCTCAGGCTCCTGCCGGTGCTCGCCCTCCGGGACGTGGGCTACAACGACAACGTCACCGGGAGCCCGACGAACCCCGTCTCCGACTGGACGGCGACGGTGGCCGGAGGCACGCGGCTCCTCGTGCCGCTCGGGGAGAAGTGGGCGATACGGGGGACGATCGTCCCCGAGTACACCTGGTACCTCGACTCGGAGGACCTCCGCGGCTGGGGAGGGACGTACTCGGGCTCCGTCGTCGCGCTCTTCAACCGGCTCACGTTCGAGGGAGGCGGCGGGTACCAGAAGAGGTCGGAGATCGTCAGCTCGGAGGCGACGGTGGCGCGGCTCCGGACGACGACGGACGGAAAGGCCGACCTCGAGGTCGACGTCCTCCCCCGGTTGAGCCTTCTCGCCGGCTACCAGGCGGCGAGGACGCGCTACGACGACTCGGCGCTCGTGATCGGCGGGGCGCCGACGGCCTCGAACCTCGACCGCGACGAGGCGCTCTGGCGGGCGGGCGTCCGCTACGAGCTGCGCGAGTGGTTCTCGGTGGGGGCGCAGTACCTGGGCGGCCGGCAGGAGTTCGTGACGGCGCCGCAGGCGCGCGACAACGATCAGACGGGTTGGGCCGTGACGGCCCGGTACGACAGGGAGCGCTTCTACCTCAACGGCTCGGTGGGGAAGAGGAAGAGCGAGGCGCGCTTCGCCGGGAGCCCCTACGTCCCCTTCGACACGACGACCTATTCGTACTTCGCCTCGTGGTTCGTCGCGAACCCGGTAGAGCTCCAGGTGGGGGGAAGCCGGGGGCCGGTGCCGTCGATCTCCATTTCCGAGAACTACTACCTCGAGTCGCGGAACTTCGCGGCCCTCAACGTGACGCTCGGGAACCGCTTCGTCCTCCGGGGCTACGGGAGCCTCGGGACGAATGCCTACGCCGGGGCGATCGGCGCGCCGGCGGGGACGCCGTCGCGGACGGACGACATCACGGAGTACGGCGCGGGGGCGACGATTCGCCTCTCGAGGGCGATCGCCCTGACGCCGCTCATCTCGCGGTACGAGACGGAGTCGAACTACGCGGGCGTCTCCCGCACGATCAACCGGCTGTACCTGAACCTCGACGTCGACTTCGGGCTGGAGACGAAGTGAAGGGGGATCGGGGGAAAAGGGTGGTGTCAAAAACTGATACCATTCTTCTCGAGGTAGTCTGATGCCAGCGACTCACTCCCTGACCGTTCGCATCCCTGACTCGGTCTATCGCGCCGCGAGGAAGCTGGCGGAGCGAGAGGGCGTCAGCCTGAACCGGCTCGTGGTTCAAGCGCTCGGGGAAAGGGCTCGGCAGTCGACCGAGCGTCGCCTTGCGGAGGCGTACGAGGTGCTCGGCCAGGACGAAGCCGAGGCCGGGGTCGAGACCTTCCTCGGTATCCAGGCCGAGGCGCTTCTCGATGGTTGACCGGCCAACGCCACGGCGAGGTGAGATCTGGTACGTGGACTTCGACCCCGCTCGTGGTTCCGAGCAGGGCGGAAAGCGGCCCGCTCTGGTCATTCAGAACGACGCGGGAAACGCGAGTGAGCGATACCCGAACACGATCGTCCTGGCGATGACCACGAAGGGAAAGGAGATTCCCTTCCACGTGCTGATCCCACCTGGGCCCGGAACGGGCCTTCGGGAGACGAGCTGGGTGAAGTGCGAGCAGATCTTGACGATCTCGAAGGTCCGGCTCGTCGGAGAACGTCCCGTGGGTCGGGTGACCCGAGAAGAGCTGAAACGAGTCGAGGTGGCGGTGATGCTGTCCCTGGGAATCGGGGTATAGCCGAAGGGAAGTCTGGGGTCTGGTCTCTTACCCGAACAGGCGGTGGAAGGGGATGCTCCAGAAGGGGCCGTCGTCGGGGCCTCTCGTGAGCGAGCCGCCCGAAGTCACGACGAACGAGGCGAGGAGCCTTTTCCCGACGCGCTCGGCGAGGAGCCGGAGGGGGCGGAAGTCGACGGGAGAGGCCGATTCCCGCGCCTTGATCTCGAAGGCGAGAAGGCCCTGCGGGGTGTCGACGAGGAGGTCGACCTCGAGACCGCTCCGGCTTCTGTAGAAGGAAAGCTCGGCTTCGAGGGCAAGGGTCCTTGTGAGCTTCTGCGCCTCGGCCACGACGAGGCTCTCGAAGAGCGGGCCCGGCGCAGGGCCGTGGATGCCAGTGAGGGTACGGGCGATGCCGAGGTCGGCCCAGAAGATCTTGGGAGACTTGACGAGGCCCGAAGCGCCGTTTCCGGACCAGGGCGAAAGCAGGAACGCCTGGTAGGAGAGGCGGAGGTACTCGAGGTAGTTGCGGGCGGTGTTCGGGCTCGTGCCGGCGTCGCGCGCGAGGTCCGCGTAGGAGAGCAGCCCACCGGTGCGGAACGCGGCGAGCCGCTGGAACCGGTGGAAGGGCTCGAGGTCGCGCAGGCGGACGAGGTCCGCGAGGTCTCGCTGGAGATAGGTGTCGTGGTACGAGCGGAGCCAGTCGAGGCGCTCGGCGGCGGGAAGGTGGATCAGCTCCGGCATTCCTCCCCAGGTCTCGAGGTGGTTCGCAGCTTCGCGCCGGGCGGCCTCGTCGTCGCCGTGCAGGAGCGGAGGCTCGTCGGCGAGGATGAGCGCAACGGAGGCGGCGTCGCGGACGAGGCGGACGAAGAGCGGCTCCTGCGGTTCGTTTCCCCGGGCGGCAAGCTCTGCGAGGGTGAGGGGCCAGAGCTCGAAGATGAAGACACGGCCCGCGAGGGTTTCGCGGACGTTCTGGAGAAGCAGGACCTGGGCGGAGCCGAGGAGGACGCTGAAGCTGAGGCTCCTGGCGTCGAACGCGTACTTGAGCTTCTCGAAGAGGGTCGGCTCTTTCTGCGCTTCGTCGAGAATGGCCGGGCCGACGGATCGGGACCAGAGGCGGGCGGGAAGCTCGCGCAGCGCGTGACGATCCTCGGTCGAGTCGAGGTTGAGGTACTTCAGCTCCGGCCACTTCGCCCGGGCAAGCGTCGTCTTGCCCACCTGTCTCGCTCCGGTAAGAAGGACGAGTCGGCGGGCGTCGGGGGCTGGGAGCCGGGACGTGAGATGCCGCTTGGCCTGTAGATTCGTCATTGACGATGCCGATTTTACAGGTATTTCGGCGACCGTGGGGCCGCCTGGCCTCCCGGGGTACCCTTCCGGCGGTGGACGGCCTGATGGCGGCGACGGCCATCGTCCACGGTCTGACGCTGGTGACGAGGAACGTCAGGGACGTGTCGGGGACGGGGGCGGTCGTCCTGAACCCGTTCGGACACGGCATACTGGAAGCACGGCGGACCTGAGAACATCGGGGGAGTGATGAAACGAATCGGAGCAATGCTCGCAGCCGCGATCATCGCGGCGCTCGCGGCCCTCGCGGCGCCGGCCCTGGGACAGGAGCCGGCGTCGCTCGAGTACCGGCTCGGGCCGAAGGACCTGATCGAGATCAAGGTGCTCGAGCTGGCGGAGATGACGGGCGACCGGCGGGTGGGCGACGACGGGGCGATCGAGCTGCCGCTGGTGGGGAAGGTGCCGGTGTCGGGGCTGACGGCGAGCGAGGTGGGCGAGCGGCTCCAGGCGGTGCTGACGGCGAAGTACGTGAACCGGGCGACGGTGACGGTCGTCATCAAGGACTACGCGAACAAGCCGGTGTCGATCATCGGAGCGGTGCAGCGGCCCGGCGCGCTGAACATCGCCGGGCGGTGGGACCTGCTGCAGGCGATCTCGGCGGCGGGCGGGCTGCGGCCCGACGCGGGGCGGAAGATCTACGTGCTGAGGCGGAGCGAGAACGGGATCTCCGACCGGCTGGAGATCGACCGGGACGAGCTGTTCCTCCGGAGCTCGGAGCGGTGGAACGTGCCGATCTACCCGTCGGACGTGGTGAACATCCCGCCGCGGACGCCGGTGAAGATCTTCTGCGTGGGCGAGGTGCGGAGCCCCGGGGCGCTGGAATTCGACAGCGACGACCGGATCACGCTCCTGTCGGTGATCGCGAAGGCGGGAGGGTTCTCGAGCCGGGCGGCGAAGGGGAGCATCCGGATCAAGAGGCGGGGCGCCGACCGGAAGGACGTGGAGCTGCGGGCGGACTATCCTCGGATCGTGGCCGGCAAGGACCCCGACCCGGAGCTGATGGCCGACGACGTGGTGATCGTGAAGGAGTCGTTCTTCTGATGAGCGAGACGCGCGCGCGGCGGCCGGAGCCCGAGTGGGAGGAGCCCTACGAGGACGAGGCGCCGCGAGAGGTGCACCTGTCGGAGTACTGGCAGGTGGTGTGGAAGAGGAGGCGGCTGGTGGGCCTCTGCGTGGGTGCGGCGCTCGTGGCCGCGGCCCTCGCGAGCCTGCTGTCGCGGCCGACGTACCGCGCCACGGTGGTGCTGAACGTGGAGCGCGACCGGGCGAGCGTCCTCGACATCTCGTCGGCGGGGCCGGTGGTGGAGGCGTACAGCCCGGAGTTCCTCCCCACGCAGACGCGCCTGATGAAGAGCCGCGAGATCGCCGAGCGGGCGGTGGCCCGCCTGAACCTGGTGGAGAACGAGGAGCTGAACCCGAAGCGGTCGGGGCTCGCGCGGACGGCGGCGAACGGCGGGAAGGCCGACCTCGACCGCGAGGCCGACGCGGCGCGCGTGGCGGTGGCCGAGAGGCTGCGGGAGAGCGTGACGACGACGGCGATCCGCGGGACGAACCTCGTGGAGCTGAGCTTCACGGCGCCGGCGCCGAAGCTCGCCGCCGACGTGGCGAACGCCCTCGCCGACGCCTACATCGACTGGAACGCCGAGAAGCGGTTCCGGGTGGTGGGGCAGGCGAGCCAGTTCCTGACGGCGCAGATCGAGCAGCTGCGGAGCGAGGTGGCGGAGAAGGAGCGCCAGCTGCAGGCCTACGGCCGGCAGAAGGACATCATCTCGACCGACCCGCAGCTGAACGTGACGCTGCAGAAGCTGGAGAGCCTGAACCGCGACCTCTCGGCGGCGATCGGCGACCGGGTGACGAAGGAGGCCCGCTACTACGAGCTGCAGAACGCGCCGGCCGAGAGCGTGGCCGACACGCTATCTGGGGGCGTGGTGGGGCAGCTGCGGAACGAGGTGCTGCGGCTGGAGAGGGAGTACTCGGAGAAGCTCTCCACCTACAAGCCGGAGTGGCCGGCGATGCAGCAGCTGCAGGCGCAGATCTCGAAGGCGAAGCAGAACTACGAGCAGGTGGTGCAGGAGACGGTGGCGAAGGCGCGCGAGAACGCCCGCACCGACTACCAGATGGCGAAGCGGCGGGAGGAGTCCCTCCAGGAGGTGCTCCGGGGGCAGAAGAGCGAGGCGATGACGCTGAACGCGAACGCCGTCGAGTACGACAACCTGCGGGTGGAGGCCTCGACGAAGCGGGCGCTGATGGACACGCTGCTCAAGCGCCAGAGCGAGACCGAGGTGATGTCGCGCCTCGGCGGGGCGCGGGAGAGCAACGTGCGCGTCGTCGACCGGGCGTTGCCGCCGCGTTCGCGCCATTCGCCGAGCTACCGGAAGAACGGGCTGCTGGGGCTCTTCCTCGGGCTGGTCGGGGGCGTGGGGCTGGCGTTCTTCCTGGAGTACCTCGACCGGAGCATCCGGACGCCCGAGCAGGTGGAGCAGTACCTGAAGCTGCCGTCGCTCGGGGTGATCCCGGCCGTGGGCGAGAAGGCCGGGAAGGGCTACGGCTACGGGTACGGCTACGGAAGCGGCTACTTCTACGGCTACGGGCGGCGGAAGAAGGCGGCCGCGGCCGCGGCGGGAGCCGCCGCGGGCGAGAAGCCCGACGCGAAGGCGTCGATCGACCTGATGCCGCACACGCACCCGCGGTCGGTGGTGGCGGAGGCGTACCGGGCGTTCCGGACGGCGCTGCTGCTCTCGCGGGCGGGCGGGCTGAAGGTGATCGTGGTGACCTCGGCGAACGCGCGCGAGGGGAAGACGACGACCGCCGCGAACCTCGCCGTGGTGCTCGGGCAGCTCGGCAAGAAGGTGCTGCTGATCGACGGCGACCTGCACAAGCCGCGGCTGCACGAGACGCTCTCGCTGCCGAACCGGGTGGGGCTCGTCTCGGTGCTCGCCGAGGGGGCCGACCCGGCGAAGGCGCTGCAGAGGTCGGGGGTGCCGGCGGTTTCGGTCCTGACGTCGGGGCCGTCGTCGCCGAACCCGTCGGTCCTCCTGGCGAGCGAGTCGATGGCCCGCTTCCTCGACGCGGCCCGTTCCTCGGCCGACTTCGTCGTCGTCGACTCGCCCCCGGCGAGCCTGGTGGCCGACGCGCTGATCCTCTCGAACCTGGCCGACGGGGTGGTGCTCTGCGTGCAGGGGGGCGTGACGCCGCGCGAGCAGGTGGCCCGCGTGCGCGATTCGCTGCGCCGCGCGGGGGCGAACGTCCTCGGGGTGCTGATCAACGCGGTGCCCGACGAGCCGGGCGGCTACGGCTACGGGTACGGCTACGGGTACGCGAAGGGCTACCACACCGACGACACGGCCTGACGGCTTGATCGACCTCCATTTTCACGCCCTCCCCGGGCTCGACGACGGGCCCGCGACGCTGGAGGAGTCGGTGGCGCTCTGCCGGAAGGCGGCGGCGGAGGGGACGACGCGCGTCGTGGCGACGCCGCATGTGCTCCGCGAGCCGTGGCTGAACGAGGACCCGGCGGCGCGCGCGGAGGCGCTCGCGCGGCTGAACGCGGCGCTCGGCGGAGAGCCGGAGGTGCTGCCGGGCTGCGAGCTGATGTTCTCGCTCGACCTCCTCGAGCTCGTGGAGGCGGGGAGCGCGGGCCCGGTGACGGCGCTGAACGGAGGGCGGGCGCTGCTCCTGGAGTTCGCGCCCGCCTTCGTGCCGCGCGAGGCGGCGGCGCTGCTCCGGGAGCTCTCGATCTCGGGGTGGACGCCGGTGGTGGCGCACCCGGAGCGGAACCTCGTCTTCCAGCAGGACCCGCGGCGGCTCTACGCGCTGCTCGAGAAGGGGGCGCTCGCGCAGCTGACGGCGGCGAGCCTGCTCGGGGAGGCGGGGCGCTCGGCGCTGGCGCTGGCCGAAGACCTGATGGACGCCGGAGCGGCGCACCTCGTCGCCTCGGACGCGCACAACCTCACGGGGCGCCCGCCCCGGCTGGCCGCGGCGCGCGAGGCGGTGCGGCGGCGCTGGGGGGCGGAGGCGGAGACGCGGCTGTTCGAGACGAACCCGGAGAAGCTGCTGGAGGGGGCGCCGTGAGGGCGCTCGTGGCGGCCGCGACGGCGCTGCTGCTCGCGCTCTCGGGGGCGACGTACGCTCGCGCGCGGCAGGCGCGGGCCGCCTCGGAGGCGTTCGCGAAGGAATGGGAGGTGGAGCTGCGCCGGCCGGAGGCGGCGGAGGCGGCGCGGCGGCAGCCGACGGCCGACTTCGCGGCCGGGCTCCTCGCGTCGACGGCGGTGGACGACGAGACGGGCGGGGTGCGCTGGGACGGGCTGAGCGAGGCGGCGAAGGCGTCGTGGCTGCGCTCGCTCGAGAGGCGCGACGCGCTCGTGGCGGCGGCGCGCGACCTGGCGCTGGCGGCGGCGGCGGCGCGACCGGCCTGGCCGGGGCACGCGCTCCTGGCGGCGAAGCTGGAGTTCCTGGCGC
>JAGOBQ010000129.1 GCA_017999215.1 Thermoanaerobaculia bacterium | reverse complement strand
CGCCAGAGGTCCGCTTCATCGTCCAGCAGGGGCTCCCCGAGCCCGCGCCGCACTCCTGCTCACTCCAGTACGACGCCCTGGCCTTCCAGCCGCGCGTCATGGCGGTCCTCGTGGCCGCGGCCGCGGCTGTGCGCGAGCCATCGGTCTGGGCCGCGCTCGCCGCGCTTCTCCTTCTCGGCGCGGCGGCCCCCCGCCTCAACCCCTTCGACGCGCTCCACTCTCTTCTCGCGCGCCGGCTCTCCCGCCGGGTCTTCCTCCCCGGCGCCCGCGCGCCGAGGCGCTTCGCCCAGCTCCTCGCCGCCCTCTTCTGCCTCACGGCCGCTCTCGGGCTCCTGACGGGACGCGAGGCCTTCGTCCGGGGGATCGTCGCGGCTTTCGGTGCGGCGTTCGTCGGGATCTTCGCTTTCGGGTTCTGCTTCGGGGCCTGGCTCTTCCGGCTGCTCGTCCCCTCCTGGAAGCCGCCGCAGGAGCGTCCCGCCCGGCCGTCGACCGGGAGCGTTCCGGCGCCGGCGGCGGCGCGCGCCGAGGGGGCCGCCTCGCCGGGGGGCTGGGCTCCGCACGCCCCCCGGACCCCCGCCCCCGTCGACGAAGCTCGGGCCAGCCTCGGAGGCCCGTGTCGCACGCCCCCCCGGACCCCCCACGCGTCCTCTCCTTCCTCCCAGCCGCTGGCGGGGCTCGCCGGGGGGGCTGAGCTACGCACGCCCCCCCGGACCCCCACGAAACCTCTACCTCCTCGCAGAAGTTGGCGGGCATTCCGGCGGATCGCGTTTAGGTAGGGGCACGGACGAAACGGGACGCCACGGAGGCCCCGCAATCACGCGCCGCCGACAGGGCGGCTGGAGGACGACATGCAGACCGCGACCACTTCCACACCGACCACTCTTCTCGCGCCCCGGCCGGGAATCGACCTCGAGGCGATCAAGGCGCGCCAGCAGGCCACCTGGGCCTCCGGCGACTTCGGGCAGGTCGGCGTCCGGCTGCAGATCGTCGGGGAGTCGCTCTGCGAGGCCGTCGACGTCCTCGCCGGCGAGCGCGTCCTCGACGTGGCGGCCGGCAACGGCAACGCGTCGCTGGCCGCGGCGCGGCGTTTCGCCGACGTGACCTCCACCGACTACGTCCCGGCGCTCCTCGAGCAGGCCCGCCTCCGCGCCACGGCCGACCGGCTGGACATCACGTTCCAGCACGCCGACGCCGAGCGGCTCCCGTTCCCCGATGCGTCTTTCGACGCCGTCCTCTCGACGTTCGGCGTGATGTTCGCGCCGGACCAGGTGCGCGCCGCCGCGGAGCTCCTGCGCGTCGTGAGGCCGGGCGGCCGGATCGGCCTCGCCTCCTGGACCCCCGAGGGTTTCCTCGGGAAGCTCTTCGAGACGATGAGCGCCTTCGCGCCGCCGCCTCCGGGCCTGGCGTCGCCGATGGCCTGGGGGAGCGAGGACCGGCTGGCCGAGCTCTTCGGGACGGAGGCGTCCGACATCCGCTCGACCCCGAGGACCTACTTCTTCCGCTTCCGCTCGGCCGAGCACTGGGTCGACTTCTTCCGGGCCTACTACGGGCCGACGCACAGGGCCTTCGCCGGGCTCGACGCGGCCGGCCAGGAGGGCTTGACGCAGGCGCTCGTCGAGCTCCTCGGCCGCTGGAACGTGAACCGGGGGACGGCGCTCGTCGTCCCCGGCGAGTACCTCGAGACCGTGATCCGCAAGTAGAACGACCGACGCCGGCCGGGCCACGCGCCCGGACCGCTCCTCCACGCACCAGACCGCTCGATACCGAGCAAAAAAGACGAACATGACCCGATCGACGAATGCGGGCCTCGCCCGCGGCCTCTTCATCGCCGCCCTCCTGGCCTTCGGCGCAGCCCCCGTGGCGCTGGCCGACGACATGACCCCTCTCCCGGTGCCCGAGGTCCTCGAGGTGCCCGAGGGAAGCCGCGCGTTCCTCGTCGCGCACGCCTTCGGAACGCAGAACTACGTCTGCCTCCCGCGGGTCTCGGGGCCCGGGCTCGGCTGGACCTTCTTCGGACCCCAGGCGACTCTTTTCGGCGACGAGTCCGGCCAGCTCGCGACTCATTTCCTGAGCGCCAATCCCGCCGAGGGGGGCACTCTCCGCGCCACCTGGCAGCACTCGCGGGACTCCAGCTCCGTCTGGGCGCAGGCGATCCAGAGCTCCTCCGATCCGGCCTTCGTCGCGCCGGGCGCCGTCCCGTGGCTCCTCCTGCGCGTGACGGGAGCCGAGACCGGGCCGACCGGCGGCAGAAGGTTGACCGCGACCTCGTACATCCAGCGCGTGAACACCGACGGCGGAATCGCACCCGCCGGCGACTGTCCGGCCGTCGGCGCGAAGCTCTTCGTTCCGTACACGGCCGACTACGTTCTCTACCGGGCGCGGCGCTGAGGCGCTCCCGAGTCGAGATCCCCGAACAGAAGGAGACCGAGATGAGCACGACCCCCGCCTACGACTACCGCGAGGTCCTGGCCGCCTCCGAGAAGGTCCGCTGGACCGTCGACGACCTGATGGGAGGCCACGCGCTCGACTTCTCCCGCCCCTTCCTCCCCGAGTCGCTCGCGCGCGTCGACGCGCTCGACTTCCTCACGCCCGCCGAGAAGCGGACCCTGAACCAGGTCCGCGGGAACGCCTACCTCTGCATCTTCGGGCTCGTCGAGGAGTTCATCCTCCCGTTCGTCCTCGACCACGTCCGGCCGCAGCTGTCGGGCGAGGACGGGCGCGTCCGGGCGATGCTCCAGTTCGCGAGCGAGGAGGCCAAGCACATCCATCTCTTCAAGCGGTTCCGCGAGGAGTTCGCGAAGGGCTTCGGAACGGAGTGCGCCGTCATCGGGCCCCCCGAAGCGATCGCGAAGGCGATCCTCGCCCACGAGCCGCTCGCCGTGGCGCTGGCGATCCTCCAGATCGAGTGGATGACGCAGCGCCACTACCTCGACGGCATCCGCGACGACGCCGGCATCGACCCGATGTTCCAGGACCTCCTGAAGCACCACTGGATGGAGGAGGCGCAGCACGCCAAGCTCGACGCGCTCATGGTGGACGCCCTCGCGGAGGGGAAGGACGCCGAGGCGCTCTCCCGCGCCGTCGACGGCTACCTCGCGATCGGGGGCTTCTTCGATGCCGGCCTCGAGAAGCAGATGCTCTTCGACCTCGAGGCCTTCGAGCGCGCGACCGGTCGCAGGCTGACGGAGGCGGAGAGGGAGAGGGCGATGGCCGTGCAGCGCCAGGCCAACCGCTGGACCTACCTCGGGTCGGGGATGACCCACCCCGAGTTCCTCAACAGCCTCGGCCGGATGAGCCCCGCCTTGCGCGAGAAGGTCGAGAGGGTCGCACCCGCGTTCTGCTGAGCGCGAGGGCCGGGAGGCCCCGCCGAGAGGCGGGGCTTTCCGGGCGCGGCCTGGCGGCTCTCAGCGGACGAGATTCCAGACGTACCAGGCCGCGAAGGCCGAGGAGAAGACGATCCCCGAGACGCTCCACGCGCTCAGCGCGCGGGACGGCCGGTGCTCCGCCGGGACCTCCGCCGCGTGGATCGCCCGGTGGTTCAGCCACGCGAGGGCCGGCGCGGTGAGGAACGAGAGCGACGTCGCGAGGTCGACGAGCGTCTTGAACGCGGCCCCGCCCCGCAGGGCGTATCCGATGATCGCGAGCGAACCGACTCCGAGAACCACGAGCGAGGCCCAGTAGACGCTCCCGCGCGTCGTCGGCTCGCCCGGCGTCTCCGGGCCGCGGAAGCGCGCGGCGAGGCCGGCCAGGGCGCGCGGGAAGCCGTCGGCCACGGTCAGGGTCGTCGAGAACATGACCGTCCCGGCGGCGAGGCCGATGAGCGGCGCCGCCCACTCTCCGAGGTTCCTCGTGTAGAGGGCGATGACCTGCTGCGCGAAGACGGCGGCCCGGTCGTCAAACGCCTCGCCCGAGCCGTACATGACGCCGGCGCCGAGGAGGACGAAGCAGACGGCGAGGAGGACCGTGCCGACGTAGCCGACGTTGAAGTCGAGGACCGACTCCTTCACGCGCGGGGCGTGGCCCGTCTGCTCGCGTCGGGCGAGCGTCCAGAGGGAGTGCCAGATGGAGATGTCGAAGGCGGACGGCATCCACCCGACGAGAGCGACCATGAACGCGACGGAGCGCAGGTCGGTGAAGGCGGACGCGTCCGGAAGCCAGGGGATGGTCGACCACGGAACCTTCGGGATCACGAGCGCGGTCGCGATGAACGTCGTGAGGGTGAGGACGAGGACGATCGCCTTGTTGATCCGGTCGAGCCACCGGTAGTGCCCGACGAGGAGGAGCGCGCCGCAGAGGACGAGGAGGAGGCCGGCGATCCAGAACGCGGGTGGAAAGCCGAGGAACGGCGCCGTCCAACCGAGGAGCGCCGCGAAGAGGGCCGCCGTCACGAGCGTCACGACGGACTGGACGGTGAACATCGTCCCGGCCGTCAGGATCCCGTAGAGCCAGAGCGCCCAGCGACCCTGGCGCCGGTAGCCCTCGAGGAGGCTCGTCCCGGTGGCCGCGGCGTAGCGCGGCCCGAACTGGAAGGCGGGGTACTTGAAGAAGTTCGCCGCCAGGACGACGACGAGGAGGCCGAGGCCGAAGCTGGCCCCGGCCCGGGTGCTCTGGACGAGGTGCGAGACGCCGACCGCGGCGCCCGCCCAGAGGAGGCCGGGGCCGAGGGCCTTCAGGAAGGACCGCTCTTCTCCGCTTGTCACGGCCGGGCATTGTTCCCCGGTCCGCCCCGGCGGACAACACCTTCTCAGAACGCGTGCCCGAGCGCCAGGTGGAAGACCGTCCGGCTCTCGCCCGGCCGCGGGCCGAAGAGGAAGCCGGCGTCGACCCGGAGCGGCCCGACCGCCGTCCGGAGGCGCAGGCCGAGACCCGCGGCCCAGCGCAGGTCTCCGAGGTCGATCCCGCCCTCCCACGCGTTGCCGGCGTCGAGGAAGAGCCCCCCTTCGAGAGGGCCGAGGAGCGGGGCCCGGAGCTCGGCGTTCCCGACGAAGTACGACGTGCCGCCGAGGTTCGAGCCGTCCTCGCCCTCCGGCCCGAGCTCGCGCTCCCGGAAGCCGCGGTGCGTGCTCGCTCCTCCCGGGAAGAAGCGTTCGCCGATGGGGAGGGTCGCCGACCCGTGCGCCCAGGCGTACCCGGCACGCAGCGCCCCCCCGAGGGTGACGCCGCTCCCGAGGTCGCGGAACTTTCGCGCGTCGACCTCCAGCCGGTCGAAGTCGACGTCGCCGCCGAAGGCCTCGCGGGAGGCCTTGTCGCGGACGAGGAGGTACATGCCGGTGGACGTCAGGAACGGGTCGTCGCGGAGGTCGAGGGAGACCGTCGGGGTGAGGGACCCGATCCGCGAGGTGACGGGCACGATCGCGGCCTCGACGTCCGGCGCCACGTCGAGCGGCTTCTGCTCCTCGATCCGGTAGACGAGCGTGACCCGCTTCCTCGGGTCGATCTCCAGGGAGAGGCCGGCCTCGGCCCCGACGGTCCGGAGGGAGAAGCCGTCGAACGACGCGTCGAGGACGTACGAAGCCCGCACGGAGTTGTCGAGGCGGGTGCCGAAGAGGGACGGCTGCCCGACCTCGAGGACCGCGCTCTGTCGGACCGTTCCGGCGAGCGCCGAGAGGCTCCCGTGGACGGCCCTCCCGAAGAGGTTCCGCTCCACGAGGGTCCCGGCGAGCTCGAGCCCGCGTTTCGTGTTCACGTCGAAGCCGTACTCCACGTAGCGCGTCGAGCGCTCCACGACCTCCACGACGACCGCCTTCTCGGGCGGGCTCGCCCCGGGGACGGGGACGGCGATCACGGTCACCGTGTCGAAGACGCCGAGCCGCCCGAGGCGCGCCTGGTGCTCGGCGAGCTTCACGCCGTCGAAGACCCGTCCCGCGCGCTCGTCGCCGAGCGAGAGGATGCGCGACGCCTTGGTCTTGTAGTTGCCCCGGACCGTCACCTCGCCGAACCGGTAGAGGCTTCCCTCGGCGACCGCGAACGCGAGAGGGACCCGCCCCTCGGAGTCCGCCTCGCCCGGGCGGGGCGTCACGACGGCGTCGTCGTATCCGCGTCGGGCGTACTCGAGGCGGACGGCCTCCGCCGCGTCGGCGTCTCCCCCGGGCCACCAGGGCTTTCCCACCTCGAGGCCCGAGGCCTTCCGCAGCTCGTCCTCGCCGATCGCCGAGGCGCCGGGGAACGCGAGGCTGCCGATCGTCTGCCTTCTCCCCTCGTTCACCCGGAAGACGACGGCCGGCTTCTCGCCGGGGCCCTCCACCGCGACCGTCACGCGGGCGGCGGGGAAGCCGGCCCGCGCGTAGACGTCGAGCAGCGCGAGGCGGCTCTCCTCGAGGAGCTCCGGGCCGGGGTGGCTCCGCGAGAGCCCGAGGAGCCGGGGCTCGAAAAGAGGGATCGCCTCCGAGAGCTCGTCCGCGGGAATCGACTCGGCCCCTTCGAACCGGATCTCGCCGACCGAGCGGCGCGGGCCGTGCCGCGCTTCGAGGACGACGGTCCTGAGGTTCCCTTCCTGCTTCTCCGAGTGCGTCACCTCGACGCCGGTGTAGCCGCGCTCCGTCATCCCCTCGTCCGCGGCGCGCTCCAGCCGGTGGAGGACGCCCGAGGAGAGGGGGACGTTCCGCCGCTTCCACGTCGCGGCGACCTCGCGCATCACCTTTCGGTCGACTCCCTCCCCCGCGAGCTTCTCGCGGGGGCCGAGGTCGAGCGTCACGGAGACGGCGCGCGAAGCGCCCCCCTTCGTCTCCTCCTCCTCGACGCGGAAGGCCGCCCGTTTCCAGCCGAGCCCGCGCAGGCGCCGCTGCTCCCTGCGGAGGAGGTCGTCGAGCTCCTTCCGGTTCCAGCGCGAGAGCTTCGCGTCGACCTTCCTCACGAGGAGCTTCACGCGCGTCGGGAGGCTCGTCACCCAGGGGAGCCCGCCGAGGTCGGCGCCCAGGGAGTCGAGGCGCGGGAGCGGCGACTCGACGAGGTCGAGCGTGACGCGCGTCGCCCCCCGCGCGTCCGGCTCGCCGACCGTGACCGTGACCTCGGGGGCCGGGAGACCGGAGCGGGCGTAGGCCTCCGCGACCTGGCCCGGCACCGTGGCGGCCGCGTCGGGGGGAAGCGGTCGCCAGCTCTTCAGGTCGATTCGGCGGAGGAGAAGCGGGCGGGAGATCTGATGGGCGCCCCGCACCTCGATCTTCCGCACCCACTTCTCGGGCGGCCCTTCGGCGGCGGCCGCGGGGAGAGCCGACGGGAGGAGGCCGAAGACGAGGCCGAGGAGGAGGCCGAGGAGGAGAGCGGCGCGGCGATCAGTCCAGCTCATGCCGGATCCTCAGGCCGCCCGAGAGCGAGCCGTCCTGGTTCTGGCGAAGACGTCCGCGCACCTTCGAGCCGAGCCTCAGCCTCAGCTCGAACGCGTCGTTCGTCTCGCCGCCGGTTCCCTTGTAGTAGGTCGCCGAGAGGCCGCCGCCGAGCTCCTTCCCGACCGAGAAGAGGAACTGCTCCCCCTCGGGCGTCGTCGGCAGAGGAACGATGACGAGGTCGGTCTGCGCCCCGAGCGCCCCGAGGATCGGCGCCGCCGCGCTCCGGAGCGCCATGCGTCCCGCGGCGGCGGCGAGGCCCGGCCCGCCCTCCCCCGACCCGCCGAAGAGGACGGAGACGATCTCCGTGTGGCTCCTCCCCTTCGACGAGGAGAGGAGCAGCTGGGCCTTCGAGGCCCGCCCGTCGACGCGCACCGTGATCTCCTCCTCTCCCCTCGTCGTCGTGGCGAGGACGTCGAGGTCGGGGTCGATGCCGGCGAGGCCCTTGAACTCGAGGTCGGCGCGGGCGATGTCGAAGCGCGTGCCGAAGGCGTTCACGGTGCCCCGCGACGACGAGAGCGTGCCGAGGACGACGGGGCGGTCGAGCGTCCCCCTCACGCGGAAGCTCCCTCCGAGGTCCGCGTCGCCGAGGTCGCCCTCGACGCGGATCGCGTCGAGCGCCAGGACCGCGAGGTCGAACGAGAGCCGGGGGAGCCAGGGGGACGGCTCGGCGGGCGGTGGCGGGCGGCGAGCGCGTTCCGTGAGCGTGCTCAGCAGGCCGGCGAGGTCGAAGGCGGGGACGTAGACGGCCTCCTCGACGCGGACCTGGCCTCCGAGCACCAGGGCGCGCCACTCTCCCGACGCGGTCAGGTCGGCGTCGGCGCGGACCAGGAGGTCGGGATTCACCTCCAGCTCGACGCCGCGGCCACGAATCGTCGCGTCGACGGCCCCGGCCGGGCGTCCCTTCTCGAGGCCGACGCTTCCCGCGAGGACGACGGAGCCGCCGCCGATCCGGGCGGCGAGCCGGTCCGTCCGCAGCCGGTCGGGGGCGAGCGTCACGGTCCCGGTCAGGCCCTCGAGGGGCGAGGGAAAGTCCGGCCCGTCGAGGAGCCCGTCCTCGAGCGTGACGGTTCCGGCGGCGACCGGGGAGGCGAGGCTGCCGGAGACGTCGAGGCGCGCCGAGAGGCGCCCGGAGGCGCGGTCGAGGGCGTCGACGAAGGGGAGGAGGAAGCCGAGGTCGAGCGACGAGACGACGGAGAGTCCGCCGGCGCCGCGTCCCTCGAGCGGGAGGCTCCCGGAGGCCTCGAGCGCGAGGCCGCTGCCGGAGAGGCGGAGCGAGCGGACGTCGAGCCGGCCGCCCGCGACGACGAGACGCACCGGCTCCTCCGCGCGGACGTCCCAGCGCGGGTGCTTCGCCTCGAACGTCGCGAGGTTCACCTCGGCGCCGAGGCCGGAGAGGTCCGATGCGGAGCCGTGAACGCGGACCGTTCCCGTCGCGGTCCCGACGAGGTCGGCGGGTCCCCCCGCCGCGCGGAAGAGCGCCGCGAGGTCGAGCGCGTCGAGCGAGAGCGTGGCGTCGAAGGGCCGCCGGCCGGCGAGCGACCCGGTCGCCTTCAGGCGGAGTTGGCCGTCGAACGCCTCGCCCTCGGCCGAGACGTGGTCCCCCGCCAGGACGGCGTCGAGCTTCGCGCCCTCGACGCGCCACTCGCCGGCGGTCAGCTCTCCGAAGCGCGCCGCGGCGGCGATGCGCCCCTCTCCGGCCGGCGAGAGCGTGACGTCGAGCCGGGCGAGGGCGGCGCCGAAGGCCACGAGGTCGCTCGCGCGGAGCTCTCCCGTCACAAGGGGCTTCTCGAGGCTTCCCGCGATCGCGAGGTCGCCCGACACGCGCCCGCCGATCGGCTCCTTCTTCTTGCCCTCCTCCGGAGCCGGAAGGAACGCCTCGTAGCGGGCGAGCTCCGGCACCTCGAAGCGGACCTTCAGGTCGAGGTCGGTCGCGTCGGCCGCACCGCCGCCCGCGACGGAGAGGAGCGCCCCGTCGTCTCCGCGGATCTCGAGGCCCGGGACCTCGAAGCGGCCGCC
>JAGOBQ010000128.1 GCA_017999215.1 Thermoanaerobaculia bacterium | reverse complement strand
GACCCGGCAGCGGAACTTCTACCAGTTCTGGGACTCGAAGGACGTCTACAACCAGGCGAACTACGAGGAGGACATCGAGTCCGTCAAGAAGGTCTACCAGAACGCCGGGTACAAGGACATCGTCGCCAAGGACCCGGTCATCGAGACGTTCGTCGTGAACCCCGACGAGACCCGCCGCGACAAGGTCAAGCGGCGGGCCCGGATCGAGATCCCGCTCGTCGAGGGGGAGCGCTTCTACTTCGGCGACGTCAAGGTCGAAGGGACGACGGTCTTCCCGGGCGACCGCCTCCTCCAGTTCTTCGACTGGAGCCCGGGCAAGCCGCTCAAGCGGTCGGCGCTCGTCGACGGGATGAAGACGCTCGACGAGATCTACCGCGGACGGGGCTACATCTATGCGTTCATGAACCCGGAGTACACCGAGCGGCCGGGGGAGGGGAACCTCGTCGACGTCGTCGTCCGGGTCACCGAGGGAGACATGTTCCGGGTCGGCCGGGTCGAGTTCACCGGGAACAAGACGACGAAGGACAAGGTCCTCCGGCGAGAGATCCCCCTCTTCGAGGGCGACGTCCTCGACATGGAGTCGTTCAAGAAGGGCCTCCTGAAGCTCTCCCAGCTCGGCTACTTCAAGATCGAGGAAGACCCCGACTTCCGCGTCGACTCGGAGAAGAAGGTCGTCGACGTCACGATCAAGGGCCTCGACACGAACCGGAACGAGATCCAGTTCGGCGCCGGGTACTCGCAGCTCGACGGCATCTTCGGGCAGTTCCAGTTCGCGACCCGGAACTTCCTCGGACGCGGCGACACGATCAGCGTCCAGTTCCAGCGGGGCGGCTATTCGAACTTCTTCGACCTCTCCTTCGTGGAGCCCTGGTTCCTCGACAAGCGGATGTCGATCGGCGGCTCGATCTTCAACCGGTCGCTCGAGTACCTGGACGTCGACCAGCAGACGAAGGGCGTCAACATGTCCTTCGGCCTCGGCCTCGGCCTGTTCGACGGGCTGTCGCTCTTCTACGGGTACACTGACACGAAGAGCCGCTACCAGGTCTACCCGGCCGCGCCTCCTCCGGGCTCGGGCATCCCGCCCGCCGCCTACGCCGACTACATCGGCAAGACCTCCGCGATCGCGCCCGGCTACCGGTACGACAGCCGGAACGACCCGTTCGACCCGACCCGGGGGCGCCGGTTCAACTTCTCGACGACGATCGCGGGCGGGCCGCTCGGCGGCAACTTCTCGTACGTCAAGCCGGTCGGCGCGGCCACTTCCTACTTCCGCACGGGGCGGAAGTCCCACTTCGCCGTCAACATGGAGGGGGGCTTCATCCGCGCCTACGACGGCAAGGAGATCCCGATCTTCGAGCGGTTCCGGATCGGCGGAGACCGTTCGATCCGCGGCTTCCAGTACGGCAGCATCTATCCGCTCGACGACGACGACAAGGCTTACTTCACCGACGCGGGCGCGCTCCTCGGCGGAGACAAGTACTTCGTCTTCAACGCCGAGCTGGTCCACGCCATCGCGGGGCCGCTGAAGCTGGTCCTCTTCTTCGACGCCGGCAACGCCTGGCTCGAAGGGCAGAGCTTCAACCCCTTCAAGGTGCGCGCCTCGACCGGGGCCGAACTGCGGATGTTCCTCCCGATCTTCCAGGCGCCGCTGCGCTTCATCTACGGGATCAACCTGGATCCCAAGACCATCAAGGGACCCGACGGATCGCCGCTCACCGGCGGCGCGGAGAAGAGCAGCGACTTCCAGTTCTCGATCGGAACGACCTTTTAGAGGGGGCACCCGGACCGCCGGGCGGGCTTCGCCTTCGAACCGGGCGCGCGTGGGGCGCACCCGGTTCGGTCCCCCTGACCCCCTCCGCGCGGGAATTCCGCCCGATACCCGCGAGGCCTTCGAGGGGCCACGGTCCGCCGGTCGGCGGAACCGGTTGGTGCAGTAGAATCGCGCGCCCCGCCGGAGGGTCTCCCGCGGGGCCAGACACGGAAGAAGGAGTCACGTAGATGATTCGGAACCGGATGTTCGTCGCGGGCGTCCTCGCGACGGCCGCACTCGTCGCTCTCCCCGCATCGGCCCAGTCCGCCCAGAAGGTCGGCGTCATCGAGGTCCAGCGGATCGTCCAGGACTCCGCCGTGGGCAAGGAGAGCCTCGCCCGGATTCAGAAGGTCTCGACCGCAAAGCAGGAAGACCTGACGAAGCGCCAGACCGAGCTCCGCGACCTCGAGAAGAGGATCCAGGAGCAGGGCAAGTCGCTCTCCGAAGAGGCGATGGAGAAGCTCCAGAAGGACTACCAGGCGAAGGCGCTCGACCTCAAGCGCTTCCAGGACGATGCCCAGCGGGAGCTCGAGGAGCTTCAGCGCAAGGAGCTGACGGAGCTCGAGAAGAAGGTCCTTCCCGTCATCGAGGCGGTCTCCAAGGAGCTCGGATACACGCTCGTCTTCAACAAGTTCCAGAGCGGGCTCCTCTACGCCGACGACGCGGTCGACATCACCGCGGCCGTCATCCAGAAGTTCAACACGGCGATCGCCGCCGCGCCGAAGACCGACGCCAAGCCGGCCGCCGCGGCCCCCGCTCCGAAGAAGTAAGAGGGGGATGGCCCGCTTCCCCTCGCCGACGACCGCCGCCGCTCTGGCCTCCGCCTGCGGCGGGCGGCTCGTCGGGGACGCCGGCGTCGTCGTCGAAGGGGCGAGGTCGCTCGAGGCGGCAGGACCCCGGGACGTCGCGTTCGCGGCGGACGCGAAGGCCGAGAAGTCCGCGGCGGCCTCGGCGGCCGGGGTCCTCCTCGCCCGGTCCGCGTCGGGGTTTCCCGGACGCACGGTGGTCGAGGTCCCGGACCCCGCGCTCGCGTTCGCGGGCGTCCTCGAGTCGGTCTTCCCCCGCCGGGCCGCGCCCCCGGGGATCCACCCGACCGCGATCGTCGACGCCGGCGCCCGCGTCGCGGACGGCGCCGCGGTCGGGCCGTACGCGGTCGTGGGAGAGGGGACCGAGATCGGACCCGGCGCGACCCTGGACGCGCACGTCGTCGTGGGCCGACGCTGCCGCGTCGGAGCCGGCGCGCGGCTCCACCCTCACGTCGTCCTGTACGACGACGTCTCGATCGGGCCGGGCACGGAGGTCCACGCGGGGGCGGTCCTCGGAGCCGACGGCTTCGGCTACGTCGCGTCGCCGACGGGCCTGAAGAAGGTCCCGCAGGTCGGAGGCGTCGAGGTCGGTTCCGGGGTCGAGATCGGCGCGAACACGTGCATCGACCGCGCGACTCTCGAGACCACGCGGGTCGGCGACGGAACGAAGATCGACGACCTCGTCATGGTCGGGCACAACTGCCAGGTCGGCGCCCACGTCGTTCTCTGCGGCCAGGTCGGGCTCGCCGGCTCGACGACGGTGGGAGACCAGGCGATGCTCGCGGGTCAGGTGGGGACCGCAGGCCATCTCCGGATCGGCCGCGGGGTGAAGGCGGGCGGCCAGACGGGGATCGTCGGAGACGTTCCCGACGGCGCCTCCCTCTTCGGCACGCCGCACCTGCCGCACCGGGACGCTCTGCGGGTCCACGCCGAGATGAAGAAGCTCCCCGAGACCGCGCGCCTCGTGCGCGAGCTCGCCCGGACGGGCGGGGAGAAGCGATGAGCGACGTGACGGACCGGGGCGGCCTCGACATCCGCGCGATCCTTCGGACGCTCCCGCATCGCTATCCGTTCCTCCTCGTCGACAGGATCCTCGAGATCGTCCCGGGGCAGAAGGTCGTCGGCCTCAAGAACGTGACGATCAACGAGGAGTTCTTCCAGGGGCACTTCCCGGACAACCCGGTGATGCCGGGAGTCCTCCTCGTCGAGGCGATGGCTCAGGTCGGCGGCTTCATGATGCTCGCCGAGGTCGACGACCCGCGCCGCCGGCAGGTCCGGCTGACGGGCCTCGACGCCGTCCGGTTCCGGCGACCCGTCGTGCCGGGCGACCAGGTCGTCTTCACGGTGGAGTTCGTGGCCCGGAAGAAGTCGCTCGTGAAGGTGAGAGGGGAAGCCCGGGTCGACGGCCAGCTCTGCGTCGAGGCGGAGATCATGAGCCTGATCCAGGACTGCGGGCAGGAAGAGAGAGGCTGAATGCCGATCGACCGTACGGCGATCGTCCACGAGACCGCGACCGTCCATCCGGACGCCGTGATCGGCCCTTACGCGGTCGTCGGCGCCTCCGTCGTCGTCGGCGCCCGGACCCGGATCGGCGCCCACGCCGTCGTCGACGGGCCGACGGTCCTCGGCGAGGACAACGTCGTCCATCCGCACGCCGCGCTCGGGGGGCCGCCGCAGGACCTCAAGTACCGGGACGAGCCGACCCGTCTCGTCATCGGGGACCGGAACGTGTTCCGGGAGTTCATGACGGCCCACAGAGGAACGGTCACCGGGCACCACGAGACCGTCATCGGGAACGACAACCTCTTCATGGCCTACTCCCACGTCGCGCACGACTGCATCATCGGCAGCCGGACGGTCTTCGCGAACGCGGCCTCGCTCTCGGGGCACGTCCTCGTGGAGGACGACGTCATCCTCGGCGGGTTCGTCGTCGTGAAGCAGTTCCTCCGGATCGGCCGGTTCGCCTACGTGGGCGGCATGACGCCGGTGAACAAGGACGTCCTCCCGTTCACCTGGACCTCGAGCGACCGCGACACGAAGGCGTACAAGATCAACGGTGTCGGCCTTTCTCGGAAGGGCTACTCGGCCGAGCGGGTCGCGTCGCTCAACAAGGCGTACCGGATCCTCTACCGGAACCGGCACGACCACGCGGCGGCGATCGCGGCGCTCGGCGAGCTGGCCGAGAGCGCTCCCGACGTGAAGGTCCTTCTCGACTTCATCACGTCGTCGCAGGCGGGAATCCACGGGGCATAGGAGGATCGGGGAAACCCGGACCGCCGGGTCTCCGCCGAAACCAGACCAATAGAGAAGGGGCCGCTCGCGCGGCCCCTTCGGGTTCTCGGGCAGGGGAACGCCGGAGCTACTCGGCCTCGACCTCGGCCTTCTTCAGCTTCGCGCGCTCGGCGATGAGCTTCTCCTGGAGGGGCTTCGGCAGCTCCTCGTAGTGGGAGAGCTCCATCGTGAACGATCCGCGGCCCTGGGTGAGGGAGCGGAGGACGGCGGAATAGGAGAGCATCTCGGAGAGCGGGACCTCGGCCTTCACGACGGCGTCGTCGCCGATCTGGTCCATTCCGGAGGGGCGGCCGCGGCGGCTCGTCAGGTCTCCCATCAGGTCGCCCATGTACTCCTGCGGGGCCCTCACGCCGACCTTCATGATCGGCTCGAGGATCGTCGGTTTCGCCTTCTCCATGGCGTCCTTGAAGGCGAGAGAGCCGGCGATCTTGAACGCCATCTCCGACGAGTCGACGTCGTGGTACTGGCCGTCGTAGAGCTCGACGCGGAAATCGACCATCGGGTAGCCCGCGAGGTAGCCGCGCCGCCGGGTGTCCTGGATCCCCTTCTCGACCGCCGGGATGTAGTTGCGAGGGATCGAGCCGCCGAAGATGTCGTCGACGAACTCGAAGTCGCTCCCGCGCGGGAGCGGCTTGACCCGGATCTTGCAGTCCGCGAACTGCCCGTGGCCGCCGGTCTGCTTCTTGTGCCGGCCGTGCGCCTCGGCGGCCTTCGTGATCGTCTCGCGATAGGGGACCTTCGGCGGGTGGAGGATCACCTCCACGTTCGACTTCCGCTTCATCCGGGCCACGGCGATCTCGACGTGGAGCTGGCCGGAGCCGGACAGGAGCAGCTCGCTCGTGTCGGGGTCCCTGTGGAACCTCAGCGACGGGTCCTCCTCGGTGAGCTTCGAGAGGGCGAGCGAGATCTTGTCCTCGTCGCCCTTCGACTTCGGCTCGATCGAGAAGGAGATCGCCGGCTCCGGGATGGCGACGGCGGGGAAGCGGTACGGCTTTTCCTTCGCCGAGAGGGTGTCGCCCGTCAGCGTCTCCTTCAGCTTCGCGACGACGCCGATGTCGCCGGCCGCGACCTCGGGCACCGTGTTCATCGTCTTGCCGAGGGGGGAGAAGACGGGGCCGAAACGCTCGACGGTCTCCCGGTTCGTGTTCCAGAAGCTCCCGTCGGCCTTGATCGTCCCGGAGTGGACGCGGAAGAGCGTCAGGCGGCCGGTGAACGGGTCGGAGATGGTCTTGAAGACGATCGCGGCGATCGGCCCGTTCGGGTCGCACGTCAGGACGTCCGTCTGGCCGTCCTTGCCCGTGGCGGCGGCCGGGAAGGAGTCGGCGCCGGGGAGGAGCTCGACGATCTCGTCGAGGATCTTCTCGACCCCGCGCTCGTGGTCGCCGGCGGCGGCGAAGAGGACCGGGACGATCCTGCGGTCGTGGATCGCCTTGCGCAGCGCCGGGAGCATCTGCTCCTCGGAGAGGTTCCCCTGGGAGAAGAACGTCTCCATGAGGGAGTCGTCCCCCTCGGCGACCATCTCGACGAGCGCCTCGTGGAGCGTCGCGGCGTCGGCGGCGAACTCGTCCGGGATCGGCCCCTCGACCGTCTTGCCGGAGTCGTCCGTCAGGAAGCCCTTCATCCCGATCAGGTCGATCACGCCGCGGAACGACTTCTCGCGGCCGATCGGGGCCTCGATGCAGACGCAGGAGCGGCCGAACTTCTTCTGGAGCTGGTCCATGACGCGGCCGCCGTCGGCGTTCTCCCGGTCCATCCGGTTGACGACGATCATCCGCGGGAGGCCGAAGTCGTCGGCGACCTGCCAGGCCTTCTCGGTCTGGACCTCGACCCCGGCGACGGCGTCGACGACGACGAGGGCCGCGTCGGCGGCGCGCATCGCGCAGATCATCTCGGACGAGAAGATCCCGTATCCCGGCGTGTCGATCAGGTTGACCTTGTGCTTCTTCCACTCGAGCGCGGCCACGGCCAGGCCGATCGAGATCTTCCTCTCGATCTCCTCCGGGTCGAAATCGGTCGGCGCCGAACCGTCGTCGACGCGGCCGAAGCGGTTCACCGCTCCCGCCTCGTGAAGGAGCGCCGAGACGAGGGTGGTCTTCCCGACGCCGTTGTGGCCGGCGACGGCCACGTTGCGAATGGCGGTTGCGGGATACTGTTTCATGCTTCGTCCCCCTTGGCGAGGTCTCTCGAAAGGCCTGCATTATAGGGATCGACGCGGCTTCGCCGAAGGGGCGTTTCGTGCGTTGACACCCTCTTTCACGCGGCCCTAAACTGCGCCACACCGGGAAATTCCCGGCATCCTTTTGCCGCCGTCGCGTACGGGAGGATCTCTGCCGAACGTATCCGGTGCGTTCTCCTCGGGGGCTCCGAAGAGGTTCGGCCGCTACGAGGTGATCCGCGAGCTGGGGAAGGGCGCGATGGGCGTCGTCTACCTCGGCCGCGACCCCGTCATCGGCCGTCTCGTTGCGCTGAAGACCATCCGGGCCGTCAGCGAGGACGACGTCGAGCAGAAGGAGTTCCAGGAGCGGTTCCTGCGCGAGGCGCAGGCGGCCGGCATCCTCTCCCACCCGAACATCGTCACGGTGCACGACGTCGGAGAGGACTCCGCCACGTCCACTTCGTTCATCGCGATGGAGTACGTGGAGGGGAAGAACCTCAAGCAGCTCGTCACCGAGAAGACGACGTTCGGCTTCGAGCGGATCGCCGAGATCATCGGGCAGGTCGCCGAGGCGCTCGACTACGCCCACCGCCGCGGGATCGTCCACCGGGACGTGAAGCCGGCGAACATCATCATCACGCCCGAGGGGCAGGTGAAGATCACCGACTTCGGGATCGCGAAGATCGAGAAGTCGAACCTGACGACGACGGGCCAGTTCCTCGGCACGCCGAACTACATGTCGCCCGAGCAGGTGACGGGCGACGCCGTCGACGGCCGAAGCGACCTCTTCTCCCTCGGCGTCGTCCTCTACGAGCTCCTGACGCGAAAGAAGCCCTTCACGGCGGAGAACCTGACGTCGATCTCGTACAAGATCGTCCACGAGCGGTTCGTCCCGCCCGAGACCTACGACGCCGGGATCCCGGCCGAGTTCGCCGGGGTGCTCGACAAGGCGCTCGCGAAGGACCCCGCGGAGCGTTTCCAGCGCGGGAACGACTTCGCGCTCGCCCTCTTCGAGTTCAAGGCCCGGGAAGAAGAGCGGCAGATGCTCCGCGACCTCGGGCAGATGGTCGCGGAGGCCGAGAAGCTCGGTCCCGTCGCCACGGTGACGGCCCCGCCGTCGACGCTGCCGGCCCCGGCCCCGGCGATGCCCGCGACTCCGGCCATGGGGCGGTCGCCGTTCGAGATCCTCGCGGCGGCCCCCGCGGCCCCCGCACCGACTTCGGCCGCTGGCCTGAGGTCGCCGGACGACGACCTCGCCACCCGCGAGGTCCACCGGCCGCTCCCCGCGACGGCCTACGTGGCCGCCCCGGCTCCGGCGAACGCCGGAGGTGGTGACGACGCGCGTTCCGGCGGGTCGGAGGACTGGCAGCTCGACGAACCGACGCGCTCGAAGAAGGGCGCTCCGCCGCCGCCCCCTCCGCCGCCTCCGGTGACGGCCGACGTCGACGTCGAAGCGTCCCTTCCCGGTGCAGAAGTGATCGAGGCGGCGCCGCCGCCCCAAGCGGCCCCGGCCCCGGCCGGACTCGCGGTCTCACCGTTCGACGAGGCCCCGTCCGAGCGGCGGCCCGACGGGGCGACGGAGATCCTCCGGATCGACGCAATCCCGGGCCTCCCCGCGCCTCCCGTTGCGGACCGGCCCACCGAGATCCTGAAGGCGGTCGTTCCGCCCGTTCCGCCGGCACCGCCCGTTCCGCCGGTCGTTCCCCCGCCGATCGCGGATCGACCGACCGAGATCCTGCGCGTCGTCCCGCCTCCCGCCCGGTCCGAGGCCCCGGCGCCGCCGATCGATCAGCCGACCGAGATCCTGAAGCCGATTGCGCCGCCGAGCGCCGCGACGCCGCCCGTGCCCGCCGCGACGCCGCCGGCCTCCGCAGCCCCGACGCTCGCGCCGGTGTTCGACCGACCGACGGAGATCCTCAAGCCGATCGCGCCCCCTCCGGCCGTGCCGGCACCGCCCGCTGCGCCTGCGCCCGTCTCGAGCTCGATGCCGGCTGCGGTCCCGCCGCAGAGCGGCGTTTCCTCTCCGGGCACGCCTGCGCCCGCCGGACCGGACCGTCCGACGGAGATCCTCCGCAGCCCGTTCCCACCCCCGGTCTCCGCGCCGGTCGCGCGGCCCGCGGTTCCGCAGACCGCCGGAAGCGCGACGGGCGACGAAGGAGCGACGGAGCGGATCGTCGACGCGATGAAGCTGGCGCGGACCGGAGCGCCCGCGTCGCCCGCCCTTCCGAAGTCGGCGCCGCCGGTCGCCGCCGGAGCGCCCGCCGGCCCGAAGGCCGCGACGAAGGCTG
>JAGOBQ010000127.1 GCA_017999215.1 Thermoanaerobaculia bacterium | reverse complement strand
GCCTCCTCGTTCGCGTCGGCGCGCTCGGCGTCGACGGAGAGGTCGTAGGCGACGGCGTTGAAGCCGGCGACCGAGGAGGCCGTCCACTCCTTCCAGACGCGTCCCTTCGAGTCCTTCACCGTGATCGTCGCCGTCCCGGCCGCGGCGGGCGAGGCCCACCAGGAGACGGTCCGCGTCGTCGGGACGCGGCGCCAGGCGAAGAACTCGTTCTCGCCGTAGCCCCGACCCCGCTCCCACGTCGCGGGCTTCACCCGGAACGCGTGGAGCGGCTTCGCCCTCACCTCCGGCGTCAGCTCTCGCAGCGGCGCCGCCTCCGCGACGTAGGCGCTCCTTCCGTGCGTGCCGAGGACGACGTCGCCCTCCTTCGGGTGGACCGCGAGGTCGTGGACCGGCACGTGCGGCAGCCCGCCGGCCAGGGCGTTCCAGGTCGCGCCGCGATCGAGGGAGACGTACGCCCCGAGGTCGGTCCCGGCGTAGAGGAGGTGCTTCGCCTTCGGGTCCTCCCGGACGGTGTTCACCGGCTCGGCCGGAAGGGACGCCGCGATCGAGGTCCACGTCGCCCCGAAGTCGGTCGACTTCCAGAGGTACGGCGCGAAGTCGTCGTTCCGGTAGCCGCTCTGCGCGACGTAGACCGTCCCCTCGTCGTGGACGGAGGCGACGACGCGCGTCACCCAGCGCTCCTTCGCGAGCCCCTTCGAGAGGTCCTTCCAGGTCGCCCCGCCGTCGCGCGTCCCCCAGACCTTCCCCTCGTCCGTCCCGACGAAGAGGACGCCGAACGTCTTCGGCGACTCGGAGATCGTCGTGATCGTCCCGAACGGCACGTCCCCGGGCTCGCGCGTCGAGGCGAGGTCGGGGCTCACGGCGGTCCACGTCTCGCCGCGGTCGAGGGAGCGGAAGAGCTTCTGCGTCCCGAACCAGAGGACGTTCGGCGAGTGGGGGGAGAGGAGGAACGGCGTGACCCAGTTGTATCGGAGCGCCGGCTCGCCGAGAGCGTGGCGCGGGCGGAAGCGGGTCCGCTCGCCGGTCTTCACGTTCACGCGGACGGCGTTCCCGAACTGCGAGGCCGTGTAGACGAGGTTCGGGTCCACCGGGTCGACCTCGATCCAGGAGCCGTCCCCTCCGATTACGGGCTTCCAGGCGTCGGGCGAGGTCTTCCCCGCGGCGTACGTCGACGGCCCGCGCCAGACGCCGTTGTCCTGCATCCCGACGAGGACGTTGTAGGGCTCGGCCGAGTCGACGGCGATCGTCGTCACCTGCCCGACAGGGAGGTTCGCGACCTTCGCCCAGCTCTTCCCGCCGTCCCAGGAGAGGTTCAGTCCGCCGTCGTTCCCGAGGACGACGTGCCGCGGGTCGCGCGGGTCGAACCAGAGAGCGTGGTGGTCGACGTGGACGCCGTGCCGGTCGAGGCCCGTCCAGCTCTTCCCGCCGTCGAAGGAGCCGGCCAGCGGGACGCCCGCCAAGTAGATTTTCTCGGCGTCGTCCGGGGCCACCCAGATCTTCCCGAAGTAGTAGCCGTAGGTGTAGGCGACCTTCTCGAGGGAGACGTCGTGCGTTCTCCGCCAGGTCTCTCCGGCGTCGTCGGAATGCCAGACCTCGAGTCCGACGGTCTCGACCTCCTCCATCTGGCGGTCCGCGTCGTCGACGTAGGCGACGACGTCGGAGAGCTTCACCTTCCCCGAGGCGACGTCCTTCTGGAGCGCCCGGGCCTTCAGCTCCTTCGGGAAGCCGTTCGCGCGGAGGAACCGCTCGACGACGGCCGTCTCGACCTCCGCGAACTGCTCCGGCGTCAGCGCCTTCAGGCGGCGCGGCGTCAGCTCTCCGGGCGGCGTCTCCTCGTCCCGCTCGCCGGGGCGGCGGGACTGGTCGTCGACGACGGCCCAGACCGCGCCGGGCATCGCCGGGGTCACGGCGAGACCGATCCGGCCGACGACGTCGCCCTGCGGAAGGCCGCCCTCGAGGCGCGTCCAGGTCGCTCCTCCGTCACGCGAGCGGTAGATCCCGCTCCCCGGCCCCGACTCCAGGAAGTTCCACGCCTTGCGATCGCGCTCCCAGAGCGCGGCGAAGAGAAGCTTCGAGTCCTTCGGGTCGCGGACGACGTCGATCGCGCCGGTCCGGCCGGCCCCGCCCAGCACCCGGGACCAGCTCTTCCCGCCGTCCGTCGTCCGGTAGAGGCCGCGCTCGCCGCCGTCGGTGTAGAGGGGCCCCATCGAGGCGGCGAGGACGTCGTCGGGGTTCGACGGATCGACGAGGAGCTTCCCGATGTGATGGGAGTCCGTCAGGCCCGTGCTCCTCCAGCTCTTCCCGCCGTCCTCCGACTTGAAGACCCCCGTCCCGGCGTAGGTCGTCCGGCTCGAGTTCGCCTCGCCGGTCCCCGCCCAGAGGACGTCTCCCCGGGCGTCGCCGACGGCGATCGCGCCGAGGCCGATCGACGACTCGGCGTCGAAGAGCGGCGTCCAGCTCCCGCCCTTGTCGTCCGTCCGCCAGAGCCCGCCCGTCGCGAACGCGACGAAGAGCGTGCCGGGACGATCGCGCGGCGCGTCGAGGTCGACGATCCTCCCGCCCTGGAGCTCGGGGCCGACGTTCCGGAACGTCAGCCCCGCGAAGGGGCTCGCCTTCTCCATCGCGAGCCGCTTCTCGTAGCCCGCGAGGCGCGGGGCGGCGGCCATTCCACGGGCGGGCGGGTGGAACCGCTTCGCCTCCTCGGTCTTCGTGGCGGGAGGGGCGGCGAGGAGCGGCGCGGCGGCGAGGAGAAAGGGGGCGACGGACGCGAAGTACTTCATCTCGAGGCTCTCGGAGGAATCGTACAGGGGCGGGGGCGCCGCGGACGGCGCCGCTGTCGTATAACCGGGAGCGATGAAGCTCGTCACGTTCGTCCGCCCCGGGGCGGACCCGGCCGGAGCCCCCGGGATCGCCCTCCCCGGCGCCGGCGTCCTCGACCTCGGCCGCGCTTCCGAGACGTTCCGCGGCCTCTCGATGCTCGACCTCGTCCGGCGCCACGAGGAGCTCCTCCCCGAGGCGCTCCCGCTCGCCTCCGGGGAGGCCTCTCTCCCCGCCGGGACCCTCGTCCCCGAGGACGAGGCCCGCCTCCTCGCGCCGCTCCCGCGCCCCGTCTCCGTGCGCGACGGCTACGCCTTCCGCCAGCACGTCGAGACGGCCCGGCGCAACCGCGGCCTGCCGATGATCCCGGAGTTCGACGAGTTTCCGGTCTTCTACTTCACGAACGCCCTCGCCGTCATCGGGCCGGGAGAGCTGCGCGTCGGCCGCCGCCGGCTCGAGAAGCTCGACTTCGAGCTGGAGTGCTTCGTCGTGATCGGGAAGACGGTCACGAACCCGACGCTCGAGGAGGCGGACGACGCGATCCTCGGCTACGGCGTCATGAACGACCTCTCGGCCCGGGCCCTCCAGATGGAGGAGATGAAGCTGAACCTCGGGCCGGCCAAGGGGAAGGACTTCGCGACCGCGATCGGTCCCTGGCTCGTCACCAGGGACGAGCTCGCCGGCCGCCTCACCCCCACGCCGAAGGGGGACGTCCTCGACGCGCGGATGACGGCGCACGTCAACGGCGTGCAGGTCTCGGAGGGGAACGTCGCGCAGATGGACTGGACGTTCGCCCAGATCGTGCAGCGCGCCGCGGACGGCGTGACGCTCGAGCCCGGCGAGGTGATCGGGTCGGGCACGGTCGGCACCGGCTGCTTCCTCGAGCTGAACGGCTCGGGCATCACGAAGGACCAGTGGCTCCGCCCCGGCGACGTCGTCAGCCTCGCGATCGACGGCCTCGGGACGCTCACCCACACGATCGTCGAGGACCCCGAGAAGTGAAGGACGACCTCTTCGCCCTGCTCGACTACAACCTCTGGGCGAACCGGCTCCTCGCCCGCTCGCTCGCCCCGCTCTCCCACGAGGACTACGTCCGCGAGATGGGGGGCGGCTGGCCGTCGCTCCGCGCCACGCTCGTCCACCTCGCCGGCGCCACCCGCGCCTGGGCCGAGCGCTTCGACGGGCGCGACGCGACGTCCCTCCCGACCGTCGAGGAGCTGCCGACGCTCGCCGACGCCCTCCGGACGCTCGACGAGGCCGACGCCCGCATCGCGGCGTTCCTCGCGACGCTCGAACCGGAGCGCCTCGCCGCGCCGCTCGCCTGGAAGAACCTGAAGGGGGAGCCGAAGGCCGCACCGCTCTGGGCCGTCCTCCGGCACGTCGTGAACCACGCCTCCTACCACCGAGGGCAGGCCGCCGCGATGCTCCGGCGCCTCGGCGGGACGCCGGCCCCGACCGACCTCGTCCGCTGGGCCATCGAGCGGCACGAGGCCGGCGCCTTCGCGAGCTGACGGGCGTGATCGAGACCTCTTTCGAGCGCCTCGTCAGGCGCGCGATGATCCTCGGCATCGGGAACCTGGCCACCCCGGTCTACTTCCGCTGGCTCAACGACGTGAAGGCGGAGGGCGACGAGCTCCTGAAGGAGCTGCCGCGGCAGAACGTCGTCTTCCTCTCGAACCACCAGACCTACTTCACCGAGGCGATCGCCTTCTACGACCTCCTCTACATCGTCCACGGCCTCCCCTACGAGGAGCCGCACCTGCGCTTCTCGGCCGCGACGGAGACGATGAAGAAGAACCTCCTCACGAAGGTCCTCACCTATGCGGGGGGCGTCACGTTCCGGCGCTCGTTCCGGGAGGCGGGCCGCGAGGTCAACCGGCCCGTCGACCTCGAAGGGATCTCGAAGGTCGAGGAGGCGATCTCGACCGGCTGGCTCCTCCACTTCCCGACGGGGACGACGCAGAAGCACGCGCCGATCCGCCCCGGGATGGCGCAGCTCCTCCACCGGACGAAGCCGATCGCCGTCCCGATGCGGGTCGACGGCTTCCGGGAGCTGCTCCTCCACAAGCAGTTCCCCGGGAGGACGGGGAAGAAGGCGACGATCCGCCTCTTCCCGCCGATGGACCTCGCGGACTTCTACGCGCAGCCCTTCGACAAGGAGCGCGGCCGGAAGGTCATCGAGGAGCTCGGGAAGCTCATCCTCGACCCGGCGTAGGAGCGGGCTCCGCGTGCGCGCCGGCACGCTCCGCGTCCCGGCGCGCACGGAAGGCGCGGAAGTTGTCCTCCGCCCATTCCGCTGTCCGCGCGGTCATCTCCTCGACGGTCCGGTATCGGTGGACGCCGGGGGGGAACCGAAGCCGTGTCGTCCTCCGTCCGAAGTCCCAGATCCCCTCGATGATGCGAGGAAGGCGGGGATCGTCCCGGTCGTAGCCGCGGTCCTTCTTCATCTCCTCGATGGACCGGAACTTCCGGACGGGCATCACGGCTCCTCGAACCCGTACTTCGCCCGAAGGCCGTCCGCGTCGAGCCGGTCCTTCGGGCGGACCGTGCCTTTCTTCATGAGGTAGAGCGTCCGCGGCGAGACGAGCCTCACCTTCACGCCATCGAGCGTCGTTTCGTCCGGCTCCAGGTCCTCGAACCGGAAGGCCTCGCCGAGGCGCGTGAGGATGTCGAGGTGGAAGTCCCCTTCGGGCGGCACGTATTGCACCGCCGGGTACTCGCCCACGAGCTCGTCCGCCGAGATCTCGTCGATGTTCGGGTCGTCGTACACCTTCCGGAGCGCACGCTTGACGGCCTCGACGTTCTCGCGGGTCGGTTCGATGAAGACGTCGAGATCCTCCGTGAAGCGCGGGAGGCCGTGCAGGTTCATGGCGGCCCCTCCAAAGACGAGATAGCGGACCCCCTCTTCCTCGAAGGCCGCGAGGATCCTGCGGCTCGCCGCGTAGTTCATCGCCTCTACCCCTTCGCCTCCGGCCTCGCCTTCAGCGACCGCGCGACGAGCCCGACGCCCCCCGCGAGGAGGCCGAGCATGATCAGCGTGTTGTAGAGGCTCGTCGGCCGGAACCAGACCTGCAGGTTCGCGATGATCCCGGCCACGATCATGAGCGCCCCGGCCCCCGCCAGCAGCCAGCCGACGACGGACTTGCCGTCGAAGAAGAGGAAGCCGATCCCGACGAGGAGCGGGAGGAGCGTCAGGCCGAACGTGCTCGGCCCGAACCAGTCCCAGAAGCCGCTGTGGACCTGGACCTGCTGGAGGAGGAGGTAGCCCCCGACGACCATCATCGCGAGGCCGCCGAGGAAGGTCCCGACGCCGCCCGGCGTCCCGCCCGCGCCCTTGATTTCCATGTCAGGAAGTCTACGCCGGGCGCGGCCCTCTCAGCCCATCGCCCGGAGACGCGAGACGACCGCCTCGACGTCGTAGTCCGGCGTCGAGGCGCCGGCCGTCACGCCGACCTTCCGCATCCCGGAGAAGTCCTCCTCGCGGAGGTCGGCGGCGGTGCCGACGAAGATCGTCCGCTTCGACTCCTCCGCGATCCGGACGAGCTCCTTCGTGTTCTTCGAGTGACGGCCTCCGATGACGACGATCGCGTCGATCGACGGGTCGGCGCAGAGCGCCCGGAGGGCGTCCTGGTTCTCCTTCGTGGCGTAGCAGATCGTGTCGGCGATCCGGAGGTCCGCGACCCGCCGGCGCATCTCGGCGACGTGGTCGGCGAAGCGATCGGCGTTCAGCGTCGTCTGGAAGACGACCTTCACCCTCGGGTGCGCCTCCCACGGAAAGGCGACGACCTCGTCGAGGTCGTAGAAGACCTCGTACCGGGACGGGTCGAGGTCCTTCGTGTAGCCGATGACCTCGCGATGACCCTTCTGGCCGAGGACCGCGATGAAGCAGTCGTCGTCGAGGGAGCGGGCGATCTCCCGGTGAATGTCCGTCACGAACTTGCAGGTCGTGTCGATCGCCGCGAGGCCGAGCGCCTCCGCCTCGGCACGGACCGACGGGGCGACCCCGTGGGCCGAGAAGACGATCCGGCCGGCGTGCTCGCGGGCCTCCTCGAGCCGATGGACCGTCGGGAAGCCGAGGCCGGCCATCTCCTTCTCGACGCTCTCGTTGTGGACGACCTGGCCGAGGATCGCGCCCGACTGCCCCTTCCCGACCGCGATCCGGACGAGCTTGTCGGCGACCCGGACCCCGGCGCAGAAGCCGTACTTCTCGGCGAGGACGACGTCCATGGTCACTTCCCTCCTGCGGGTGCGCGGTCCGGGAGGTCGAGGAGGACGATCTCGGGAGGGACGACCTTCACGAACCGGTCCCGCTTGATCATCTCGAACCCCCTCCCGCCGCGCCCGACGACGTCGTACCGGCGCGTGACGGTGTAGGGCGTCCCCTTCGAGTTCTCGAGCGTCAGGACGGCGCTCCGCTTCTCGTCCTTTCCGAACAGCGTCGCGCCGATGACGCGGTCGTCGTCCGCGAGGCGGAGCCCGTAGACGCCCTTCCCCGGCCCCGAGAGGACGGGGACCTCCTCCGAGTCGAAGAGGATCGCGCGCCCCTTCTCGGAGGCGAGCGCCACGATCGCCCCCGGCTCGCAGACGCCGACGAGGAGGACCTCGTCCCCGTCGGCGGGCTTCGCGAAACGCCTCCCGGCCCGCGTCGTCGGCTCCCGGAGCGGGTCGGCCGAGAAGCGCAGGACCATCCCCTGCCGCGTCGCCGCCAGGAGGACGACGTCCTCCGGAGGCGTCACGCGCGGGTCGAGAGAGAGGGCCCCGACGACGCGCTCGCCGTCGGCGAACTTGAAGAGCTTCTGGACCGGCTCGCCGTAGCCCGTCGACGGGGGGACGTCGTTCATCTTCAGGACGTACGCCGATCCGCGGCTCGAGAAGAGGACGACGAGCTCGCGCGTCCCCCCCCGGAGGACGGCGAGGACGTCGTCCCCCTCGCGCAGGCGCGTTCCCTTCGGGTCCTTCAGCTGCCCGAGGCGCTTCACCCAGCCGTCGACGGTGACGACCGCGAAGGCGTCCTCGTCGGGGATGAAGGCCTCGGCGTCGTACTCCGGCTCGTCCACGGCCGCGGAGACCCGCGTGCGCCGCTTCTCCCCGGAGAGGACGCCGCGCAGCTCCACGAGCTCGCGCTGGACGACCCCCCAGAGCTTCGCCGGGGACTTCAGGATCGCCTCGATCCGGGCCGCCTCGGCCCGCTTCTCGGCGAGCTCCTTCCGGATCGACTCGATCTCGAGCTTCGCCAGCCGGTAGAGCTTCGTCTCCAGGATCGCGTCGGCCTGGGCCTCGTCGAGGCCGAAGCGCGCCATCAGCTTCCCGGCCGCGTCGGCCTTCCCGTCGCTCTTCCGGATGATCCGGATCGCCTCGTCGAGCTCGTCGAAGATCTTCTCGAACCCCTCGAGGAGGTGGATCCGGCTCCGCAGCTCCTCCAGCTCGTGCTCGAAGCGCCTCTTCACCGTCGCGAAACGGAAGTCGAGGAAGTGCCGGAGGATCGCGCCGAGCGAGAGCCGGGCCGGCTCGCAGAGCTCCGGGTTCTCCGTCGGGACGAGCGCGGTCAGGTTCACCGGGACCGTCGTCTGCAGCGGCGTGTGCTTGTAGAGGTAGCTCATCACGAGGCCGGGGTCGGCGTCGCGCTTGAGCTCGAGGACGATCCTCACGTCGTCCGTCGACTCGTCCCTCACGTCGACGAGGGCGGGGAGCTTCCGCGCGATGATGACCTCGGCGACCTTCTCGACGAGCGTGGCCTTCGCGACGCCGTAGGGGACCGACGTGACGACGATCGCCTGCGCCCCCCGCCCCCGCTCTTCGACCTCGTACTCGGCCCGGAGCTTGAGCGTCCCCTGCCCCGACTCGTAGACGTCGCGCAGCTCCTTCTTCGTCGAGAGGAGCTGGCCGCCGGTCGGGAAGTCGGGGCCCTTGATGAACCTCAGCGGGTCGGCCGCCGGGTCGTCGATGGCGGCGATCGCCGCGTCGAGGACCTCGCACGGGTTGTGCGGCGGGATCGAGGTCGCCATGCCGACGGCGATGCCGGTCGCGCCGTTGACGAGGAGGTTCGGGAAGCGCGCCGGCAGGACGACCGGCTCGAAGTGGACCCCGTCGAAGTTCGGCCTCCAGTCGACGGTCCGCTTCCGGATCTCGGCGAGGAGCTCGACCGCGAGCGGGCGGAGGCGCGCCTCGGTGTATCGATAAGCCGCGGCGGAGTCCCCGTCGAGCGAGCCGAAGTTCCCGTGCCCCTCCACGAGCGGCGCCCGGAGCGAGAACGGCTGCGCCATCCTCACCATCGCGTCGTAGATCGCGACGTCTCCGTGCGGGTGGTACTTGCCGATCACCTCGCCGACGACCGACGCCGACTTCTTGAACTTCGCGTCGGGCGTCAGGTGGAGGTTCTGGTACATCGCGAAGAGGATCCGCCGCTGGACCGGCTTCAGGCCGTCCCTCACGTCGGGGAGCGCCCGCGCCGTGATGACCGAAAGGGCGTAGTTGAGGTAGCGCCGGCGCGCCTCCTCGGGGAGGGCGATCTCGGCGTCGAAGGCGAACGCCGGCTGGCCGGCGCCGTCGGAGCGTTTCCGCGTCATGAGTGCCTCAAAAGAGAATCC
>JAGOBQ010000659.1 GCA_017999215.1 Thermoanaerobaculia bacterium | reverse complement strand
GAGCTGGCCCCGGCCGTCGAGTCGTGCCGAAGGGAGGCGGAGGCCGCGTTCGGCGACCCGACGCTCTACGCCGAGCGCTACCTCGAGCACCCGCGGCACGTCGAGATCCAGGTCTTCGGCGACGCGCACGGCCGCGTCGTCGCGCTCGGCGAGCGCGAGTGCTCGCTCCAGCGGAGGCACCAGAAGGTCGTCGAGGAGAGTCCCTCTCCCGCCGTCTCGCCGGAGCTCCGCGCTCGGATGAGCGAGGCGGCGGTCGCCGCGGCGAAGGCCGTCGGCTACGTGAACGCGGGCACCGTCGAGTTCCTGCTCGACGTGGACGGCTCCTTCTTCTTCCTCGAGATGAACACGCGCCTCCAGGTGGAGCACCCGGTGACGGAGGAGGCGTGGGGGCTCGACCTGGTCGCGCTCCAGCTCGCGGTCGCCGCGGGGGAGCCGCTCCCGGCTGACCTGCCGACGGCTCCCTCGGCGCACGCCATCGAGGCGCGCGTCTACGCGGAGGACCCGGAGAACGGCTTCCTCCCCCAGGTCGGGACCGTCCTCGTCTACGAGGAGCCGGGTGGTCCGGGCGTCCGGGTCGACTCGGGGATCGAGGCGGGGAGCGAGGTTTCCGTCCACTACGACCCGATGCTCGCGAAGGTCGTCGCGCGCGGGAGGACCCGCGAGGAGGCGCGCCGCCGCCTCGTCGACGCCCTCGGGCGGACGGTCGTCCTCGGTGTCGCGACGAACGTCTCGTGGCTCCGTCGGCTCCTTCAGACGTCGGAGTTCGTGCGCGGCGAGCTCGACACGTCGCTCCTCGGGAGGCTGGAGGTGCCGCCTCCTCCCGATCCCCCGCCGGACGTCCTCTCCGCCGCGGCCCGCCTCCTCGGAGGGGGCGACGGACGCGCCGCGATGACGGCGCCGGCCCGGGCGGCGTTCCCTGACCCCTTCGCCGCCGGCTCCTTCCGGGTGCTCGGATGAAGATTCGCGACCTTTCGACCGGCGTCGTTCACGAGCCCCCGCCCGGCGCGGGGGAGCTGCCCCGCGGCTCGCGGGTCGTCCGCGACGGCCTCGTCGCCTGGGTCTGGCACCGGGGGGAGACGTGGCGCCTCGGGCGCGTCGTCGAGAAGCCCGGCGCGAGCGAGGAGGAGGAGCACGACCTCCGCGCACCGATGCCCGGCGTCGTGGCGCGCGTCCTGGCCGAGGAGGGACAGGCGGTGGAGAAGGGGACTCCGCTCCTCGTCCTTTCGGCGATGAAGATGGAGCACGAGATCCGGAGCCCGCGGCCCGGTCGGCTCGCGAAGCTCTTCCGGGCCGCCGGGGAGCGTGTCGACCTGGGGGACCCGCTCGCGGAGATCGAATGACGGGAACGGGACGCGTGACGGTCGTGGAGGTCGGCCCGCGCGACGGCCTCCAGAACGAGAAGGGCTTCGTCCCGACCGCGGTGAAGGTCGCCTTCGTCGAGGCGCTCGCCGAGGCCGGCCTCCCGGTCGTGGAGACCACCGCGTTCGTATCGCCCCGGGCGATCCCGCAGCTGGCCGACTCGGCCGAGGTCTTCGCGCGCGTCCGGAAGCGGCCCGGGACCCGCTATCCGGTCCTCGTCCCGAACGAACGCGGAATGAGCCGCGCCCTCGCCGCCGGCGCGCGGGAGATCGCTCTCTTCACGGCCGCGACCGACACGTTCAACCTCCGGAACGTCAATGCCACGATCGAGGAGTCGTTCGCCCGCTTCGCTCCCGTCCTCGTCCGGGCGAAGGGCGAAGGGCTCCGCGTCCGGGGCTACGTCTCGACGGCGTTCGGCTGCCCCTACGAGGGCAAGGTCGATCCCGCGAAGGCGGCCCTCGTGGCCGCGCGCCTCTTCGCCGCCGGCTGCGAGGAGGTGTCGCTCGGCGACACGATCGGCATCGCCGTCCCGTCCCAGGTCACCGACGTCCTCGGCAGGGCGAAGGAGGCCGGCGTCCCGATCGAGCGGATCGCTCTCCACATGCACGACACCCGGGGGACCGCTCTCGCGAACGTCGCCGAGGGGCTTCGGGAAGGGGTGCGGGTCTTCGACTCCTCCGCGGGCGGTCTCGGCGGCTGCCCTTACGCGCCGGGGGCGGCGGGAAACCTGGCCACGGAGGACCTCCTCTACCTCCTGCACGGGATGGGGTGGGAGACCGGCGTCGACCTCGAAAGGGTCTCGGCGGCCACGGAGGCCCTTTCGGCGGCGATCGGGCGGCTTCCCGTCTCGCGCGTCTTCGCGGCGATGAGCGCCGCAGCGGAACGCGCGTCGAACCGCCCTTCGCGTTGACCCACCCCCCTGCGGGACGTAGACTTTCGGGCACGTTTGCCGGTCCCGTCGAACGGCCGTTCGAGGAGTCGAGATGTCGATCAAGATCCTGCTCGCGGACGACAGCCTGACGATCCAGAAAGTCGTCGAGCTGACCTTCTCGGATGCCGAGACCCGCCTCATGGCGGTCGGGAGCGGCGACAAGGCCGTCCAGGCCCTCGATGAGTTCGGGCCCGACATCGTCCTGGCCGACGTCGTCATGCCCGGCCTCTCGGGCTACGACGTCTGCGAGGCGGTGAAGCAGCGGCCGGGCGGGGCCTTCGTCCCGGTCGTCCTCCTCACCGGCACGTTCGAGCCGTTCGACCGCGCCCGCGCGGAGCGCGTCGGC
>JAGOBQ010000126.1 GCA_017999215.1 Thermoanaerobaculia bacterium | reverse complement strand
AGAGCCACCGGCTCATAACCGGCGGGTCCTCGGTTCGAATCCGAGCGGACCCATCGGT
Source organism: Thermoanaerobaculia bacterium (assembly GCA_017999215.1). GTDB lineage: Bacteria > Acidobacteriota > Thermoanaerobaculia > UBA5066 > UBA5066 > UBA5066. Next base: position 9,349 of record JAGOBQ010000126.1, on the reverse strand, counting down.
TCGGGAGAAACGAACGGGCGTGCCACGAGACTTTGACCTTCCCTCCGGCGCTCTGATGCGCCGGAGAACTATTCGATCGACGGAACGGGCGCCGCTGGGCGCCCGTTCACTTTTTCAGGGGGACGTTCTTTGACCGAAAAATCGCCGTCCGGCGCTCTCGAGCGCCTCTCTCACCTCCAGGAGCTCCTCCTCGAAGCCCGCACCAAGGCGGAGAGGCGCAACAGGACGCCCGAGCACCTCGTCCACGTCGAGGCGGCCTGGCAGGAATTCCGGCGGAAGAGGCAGGAGCTCGCGTCGCGGCGCGAGCGGGCCGAAGCCCGCAAGAAGGAGCTCGACGACCAGATCGCCGGCTACGCGGAGCAGCTGAAGAAGTCCGAGGCGAAGCGCAAGGCGGTCAAGGGTCAGCACGAGTACACGGCGCTCCTCACCGAGGTGGACCACGCGCAGCGCGAGATCCGGGCGCGCGAGGACGAGCTCCTCCAGGTCGAGGAGACCCTGGCCCTGGCGAAATCCGAGGAAGCCGCCCTCGCCGCCACCTCCGGGGAGGAGGAGGCCGGGTACGAGGAGCAGATGAGCGAGTGGCGCGCCGAGCAGGCCCGGCTCGCCGAGGAGATCGCGGTCGCCGAGAAGGCCGCCGCCGAGCTCCGCGCCTCCGTCGACAAGCGGCTCCTCGGCGTCTTCGACCGGATCGCGAAGATGCGGCACGGCGTCGCCGTGGCGCGCGTCGCGATGGTCGCGAACCAGACGGCCGCCTGCTCCTCGTGCAACGTGCGGCTTCGCCCCCAGCTCCTCTCCGACCTGCGCCTCTCGCGCGAGATCCTCCAGTGCGAGAGCTGCAAGCGGATCCTCTACTGGGACGGTTCCGGCCTGCCGTGACGGCCGGCCGCCTCGTCCTCCACTTCGACGGCGCCTGCCGCGGCAACCCCGGACCCTCCTCGTGGGGCGTCTGGTCGCCGTCGGGCATCGCGAAGTCGGGCCTCGTCGGACGGACGACGAACAACGTCGCCGAGTGGTCCGGCTTCCTCGCGGCCCTCGACGCCGCGGTCGAGACCGGGGCCGCCGACGTCGAGATCCGGGCCGACAGCGAGCTCGTCGTCAAGCAGTGGAACGGCGTCTACCGGGTGAAGGCGCCGCACCTTCTCCCGTTCGTCGCGCAGGCGAAGGAGAAGGCCCGGAGGATCCCGCGCCTCCGCGTCGTCCACGTGCGGCGCGAGGAGAACGGGGAGGCCGACCGGCTTGCGAACGAGGCTCTCGACGGGGCGAAGGGGTGAGCCGGGCCGAAGAGATCGCCGCGAACCTCGCGGACGTCCGGTCGCGCGTCGAGGCCGCCGCCCGTCGCGCCGGGCGCGACCCCTTCACCGTCACGCTTCTCGCCGTCACGAAGACGAAGCCGCTCGAGGACCTCCTCGCGGCGTACGAGGCGGGCGTCCGCCACTTCGGCGAGAACCGGGTCCAGGAGGCGGAGGCCAAGTTCCCGCATCTCCCGGCCGACGCCGTGAAGCACCTCGTCGGGCCGATCCAGTCGAACAAGGCGAACAAGGCGGCGCGGCTCGCCGACGTCCTCCACGCCGTCGACTCGGCCGAGATCGCCCGCCGCCTCGCAAGAGCCGCGGCGAACGAGGGGCGCCGCCTCGCCGTCTACCTCGAGGTGAACACGGGGGGCGAGGAGACGAAGGCCGGCGTCGCCCCGGAGGAAGTCCCCGCGCTCGTCGCGGACGTCCGGGCCCTTCCGGAGCTCGACCTCCGGGGCCTCATGTCGATCCCGCCGCCGGGAGAGACGCGCCCGCACTTCGTCGCCCTCCGGCGTCTCGCGGAGGCCCTCGGCCTCTCCGGGCTCTCGATGGGGATGAGCGACGACTTCGAGGCCGCGATCGAGGAAGGCTCGACGATCGTGAGGGTCGGCACGGCCCTCTTCGGCCGTCGCTCCTGACCCTGCTACGCTCGCGGCGATGAGCTGGAACACGCCCGCGGGGCGCGTCGTCTGGGCCGGCCCCCCCGGCTGGTCGCGCCTCCCCAACGTCACGCGCGCGCTCCTCGTCCTCACGGCGGCGGGGTACCTCGGCGGCGTCCTGCGCCTGGCGCCGATGCGCCTCCTCTCGCTCTTCCCGGAGAGGATCTGGCCGGCGCTCGAGCTCTGGAGGCTCGTCACCTATCCGCTCGTCGTCCTCGGGATCTTCAACGTCCTCTTCGGGCTCCTCATCCTCTGGATGTTCGGGTGGGAGCTGGAGGGGACGTTCGGGTCGCGCCGCTTCGCGCTCTTCGTCCTCTCCGCCGTCGTCGTCTCGGCGCTCCTCGGGACGGCGGTCGCCCTCCTTTTCCCCGCGGCGGGAGCGATGGCGGGGGCGGGGCTCTCGGGCCTCCTCACGGCGATGATCGTCGCCTGGGCGCTCCTCGGCCCGCGCCTCCCCGCGAACCTCTTCGGGATCCTCCCGATGACGCGGCGCGGCTTCGCCCTCCTCGCCCTCGTCCTCGTCGTCTTCGGCGAGCTCGAGACGTCCCGCTCCCTCCCGCAGCTCCTCTTCCTTCTCGGCGGTCTCCCGGTCGCCTGGCTCTTCGTCCGCACGACGCGCCGCGGCGGCGGCGGCTCGGTCCGCCCGTTCCGGCGCCGCTGGAACCCCTTCCGGCGCCGCCGCTTCACCGTCGTCGAGGACCGGAGCGGACGCGTTCACTAGCTCCGCGTGAGGAGGGGGCGCGCCGCAAAGGGCTTAGAATGAACGCGATGAGACCCTCCATCACCCCTCTCGATATCCGCAAGCGGACGTTCCCGATCCGGTTCCGGGGCCTCGACCGGAACGAGGTCGCCCAGTACCTCGAGCTCGTCGGCGACGATCTCGAGGAGCTGATGCGGACGCTCGACGAGCTGGAGCGCGAGAACTCCCGGCTGAAGGACGAGGTCGCGCACCACCGGCAGACCGAGGCCGTCCTGAAGGAGACGCTCCTCATGGCGCAGCGGAACGCGGAAGCGCTCCGCGCCGATTCCGAGCGCGAGGCGGACCGGATCCTGGCCGAGGCGAACCGGCAGGGGGAGCGGCTCGTGCAGCAGTCGCTCGAGAAGGCCGCCGAGAAGGAGAAGAGGATCCGCGAGCTCCGGGTGGAGAGGAAGAACTTCCACCTGAAGCTCCAGGGGATGCTCGACATGTTCCAGCAGGTCCTCAACTTCGACAAGGAGGAGGAGGACCTGGACGCCTCGGTCTCCGTCATGCGGCCGAAGAGGAAGGACGGAGAGGCCGTTTGAGCCGCCTCGTCGTCCGGCACCTCTCCCAGCTCGCCACCCCCCTCGGAAACGCCGCCCGGACGGGCGCCGCCCAGGGGCGGATCACGCGGATCGAGGACGCCGCCCTCGTCTGCGAAGCAGGGCGGATCGCCTGGGTCGGCACGGACTCCGAGTTCGTCGCCGGGAACGGCGAGGAGCCCCGCGCCGGCGACGTCGTCCTCGACGGGCGCGGGAAGACGGCGCTCCCGGGCTTCGTCGACCCGCACACGCACATCCCGTGGGCCGGCTACCGCGAGGGCGAGTTCAACGAGCGGCTGAAGGGGAGGACGTACGCCGAGATCGCGGCCGCGGGCGGGGGCATCGTCTCGACCGTCGCGGCGACGCGGGCCGCCTCCCTCGAGGAGCTCGCGGCCGTCACCGGCGAGCGGCTCGACCGGATGCTCCTCCACGGGACGACGTTCTGCGAGGCGAAGACGGGCTACGGCCTCGACCTCGCGAGCGAGCGGAAGCAGCTCGCCGCGCTGAAGGCCGCCGCCGACGGCCACCCGGTCGGGGTCGTCGCGACGGCGCTCCCGGGGCACGAGGTGCCGCTCGAGCGGCGCGGCTCCGACGCGCAGAAGGCGCGCTACGTCGCCGAGTGCTGCGACGAGATCCTCCCGGCCCTCGCGGCCGACGGCGCCCGCTTCGTCGACGTCTTCTGCGAACACGGCGTCTTCGACCTCGCGGAGTCGCGCCGGATCCTCGAGGCGGGGAAGGCCGTCGGCCTCGCGCCGCGCCTCCACGCCGACGAGCTGACGCCGCTCGGCGGGGCTCGCCTCGCGGCCGAGGTGGGAGCGCTCTCGGCCGACCACCTCCTCTTCGCGCAGCCCGACGGCATCCACGCGATGGCGAAGGCGGGAGTCGTCGCGACGCTCCTCCCCGGCACGTCGGTCTTCCTCCGGATGAACCGCTACGCGCCGGCGCGCGAGATGGTCTCGGCCGGCGTCGCGGTGGCCCTCGGGACCGACTGCAACCCCGGCTCCTCCTACACGGAGTCGCTCCCCGCCGTCGCGTTCTTCGCGACGATCGGGGTGGGGCTGACGGTGGAGGAGGCGCTCACCGCGATGACGCTCAACGCCGCCGCCTCGGTCGGCGAGGCGGCGCGCCGCGGCTCTCTCGAGCCGGGCAAGGCGGCCGACGTCGTCCTCGTCGACGGCCGGAACCTGGAGCACCTCGTCTACCACTACGGCGTCAACACCGTGACCGACGTCGTCGTCTCGGGGCGCCCCGTCGTCCGCGACGGCCGGCGCGTGCCGGGAACGTGACCGCGAGATCCGGCGATATCCTCGCCACCGAATCGGGGGGGGGCCGCGAAGGCCCCCGTTCCGGAATCGAACAGCAGGAGGAACCGTGACCGACCTCGTCTCCCTCGCCGTCCGCGACTTCAGCGCCGCTCTCTCCTCCGACGCCCCCGCCCCCGGCGGCGGCTCGGCCTCGGCCGCGGCGGGAGCGATGGGCGCCGCCCTCCTCGGAATGGTCTGTCGCCTCACCCTGGGCAAGGAGAAGTACCGCGAGTCGTGGGAGGAGCTGGAGCGCGTCGCCTCGGCGATGGACGCGAACCGCGACACGCTCCTCGGCCTCGTCGACGAGGACACGCGCGCCTACGACGCGATCGTCGCCGCGCGGAAGCTCCCGAAGGAGACGGAGGAGGAGAAGGCGGCGCGCAAGAAGGCGATCGACGAGGCGACGATCCTCGCGACGACCGTCCCGATGCAGACGGCCTTCTTCTCGATGGAGGCGCTCGCGAAGGCTCCCGTCGTCCTCGAGAAGGGGAACCCGAACTGCGCCTCCGACGCCTACGTCGCCGCCCTCCTCCTCTCGTCGGCGCTCGAGGGGGCGCTCGCGAACGTGAGGATCAACCTCCCGGGCATCTCCGACGCCGGCCTCGCCGACGGCTTCCGGAACGACGCGGAGCTGGCGGCGAAGAAGGCGGCCGAGGCGATGGAGAAGGTCCGGGCCCTCGCGAAGGCGAAGGAGCTCGCGGGCTGAGGGGTCTCCGCCGCCGAGGGGCCGCGATCCTCGCCCTCCTCCTCGGTGCGTCGGCTCCGGTTCTCGGGGCCCCCGCCGGAGAGGAGAAGCCCGGTTTCCGGCTCGAAGGGGTCCGCCTTCTCGCGGCGCCCCTCTCCGGGCTTCCCGCTGCTTCCCCGCTTTCGGGACCCGGGGAGAGCGCGGCTTCGGGGGCCGCCGCGCCGACGGCCCCCCCGGAAAGGGTCTTCGACGCACGCACGGCGCGGGTCTCGGCGGCCGTCCTCGCGGCGGTGCCGCTCGCCGGGTGGCTCACCTGGTGGCGGAAAGAGGAAGGCGCGTCCTTCCACTTCCGGGAAGAGGGGGGGCTCGGGCGCCGCAGCTACGCCGGCGGCGCGGACAAGGCGTCCCACTTCGTGATGGCGGCGATCGCGCAGGACGGCGCGGAAGCGATCTACCGATCCGTCGGGAAAGACGAGCGGACGGCGCGCCTCCTCGGAATCGCCCTCGTGTCGACCGCGGGCCTCGTCATCGAGATCGGCGACGGCCTCACGAAGTACGGCGCCTCCTGGGAGGACGCCGCGGCGAACGTCCTCGGCGCGGCCGCCGCCGCGGGCGTGAACGGTCTCCGGCTCGAGGACACGATCGGCTTCCGCTTCGGCGTCGTGAAGGCACGGGTCCCTGACCCGTGCTGCCGGGCGACGGCCTACGGCGGCGACTATTCCCGCTGGGTTCACTCCGTCGACCTGAAGCTCGACGGTCTGCTGCCGCGCCTCGGCGTCTCGCCCGGCCCGGCGCGCTTCCTCCTCGTCTCGCTCACCTACGGCTCGAAGGGGTACCGCTTCTCTCCCGCCGAGGTGAGGCAGCGAAACGTCGGGGTCGATCTCGGCCTGAACGTCGAGCAGCTCCTCCGGGCGGCGGGAGTCCGGGACGACAGGTGGTGGGGCCGGACGCTCCTCCTCCTGGCCCGCACCTACCGGATTCCCTGGACGGCCTTCGGCTGGCGGTACGACCTGAACTCGGGTCGGTGGCACGGACCCGACACCGGCGACCGATTCGACCCGGGCGCGGTGATCTACGACTGACGCGGCGGCGCGAACGGGCGGCCGGGCCGGGGGGCGGAAGCCCGCGGCCCGGCCTGAGCCCGGCGATCAGTCCGGGATGCGCAGGCGCTGCCCCGGCTTGATCTTGTCCGGGTCCGTCAGGACGTCCTTGTTCGCCTCGAAGATCTTCATGTAGGCGTTCGCCTTGCCGTAATACTTCTTGGCGATCGCGCTCAGCGTGTCGCCCTTCTCGACGACGTGGACCTTCCCGGCGCCGGCGGCGGCCGCCGCGGGGGCCCCGCCGGTCACGACGGCGCCGGCGGCGGGCGTCGGCGCGGCGGGGACGGGCGCCTTCGCGAGCGCAATCTTGTTGATCGTGTTCTCGGTCTCGACGAGCTTGTTGAACTCGGCCATGGCCTTTCCCTTGGCCTCGATGCTGTCCGCCTCGCCGGTCAGCGTGACGGTCTTCCCCTCGACGACCGCGTCGAGGCTCTTCAGCCCCTTGATCGAGCCGCGCAGGCTCTTCACCGCCTCGGCGGTCTTCTCGTCGAGCGACTTGCCGAACAGTCCCATCTTTGCCTCCTCTGCCGGAATCCGTGGAGAGAAGACGATATCAGGGGCGCCCCGCGGCCGGAGGCTTCAGGCCTGCCGTCTCTCCTCGAGCCACTCCTCGAACCGATCGCGCGGCCAGGTGTTGACGACCCGCTCCGCCGGGATCCCGGCGAGCCGCGCGATCGCGAGGGAGAAGCGCTGGAACCCGAGGTGGCGGTGGGCGTGGGCGTCGCTCGTCAGCGCGAAGAGGCAGCCGGCGGCGAGGGCCGCCCGCGCGAGCGACGGCGGCAGGTCCTGCCGCTCGGGGCAGCCGTTGATCTCGATCGCGACGCCCCGCTCGGCCGCGGCGGCGAAGACGCGGTCCCAGCTCGCTCGGACGCCGGTCCTCATGTTGTAGAGCCGCCCCTTCGGGTGGCCGAGGACGGCGACGCCGGGGCGCTCGACGGCGCGGACGAGGCGGGCCGTCTGGTCCTTCGGGCCCCGCAGGTCGGTGTGGACCGAGGCGACGACGCCCGCGAGGACGGGGACGTTCGCCGGCAGGACGTCGATCGTCCCGTCCTCGGCGATGTTCGCCTCGGCTCCGAGGAGCATCCCGAACTCCTCCCCCGTACGCGCGTTCAGCCGCTCGAGCTCGCGCGCCTGCGCGGCGAAGTCGCCGGCGTGGAGTCCACCGGCCACGGCGAGGTCGCGCGCGTGGTCCGTCAGGAGCGCGTAGCGGTCGCCGCGGGCGGCGAGCGCGCGGTGGAGGTCGGCGAGCGGGATCGTCCCGTCGGAGCGGTCGGTGTGGAGGTGGACGTCGGCCCGGAGGTCGGCGGGCGAGATCCCCTCGGGCGCCGCGAGGATCCGGTCGACGTCGGCGCGGGAGAGGTACTCGCGCTTGCGCTCGCTCGCCGGGTCGTCGCGGTCGAGGAGGGCCGAGAGCCGGTCGCCGACCGACTCGTCCGAGCCGCAGGAGAGGAACGCGGCGATCGCGTCGGCCGCGCGGGGCGTGACGTGCGGCAGGCCGCCGAGATGGATCCGGCGGCCGTGCAGCTCGTCGGGGAGCTGGCGGAGCGTCGCGGCGGCCGAGCGGTACTCGGCGGCGGGACGCGCGCCGGGCGGCTCGGCGTCGGCCAGGGCGAGGAGGGCGGAGGCGACGCGGGCGTTCGTGACGGGCGGGGCGGGGGGGATCGGGACGGACGACACGGGCGGGCCTCGCCCCATCTTACGGTCCCGCCCTCCCGATAGACTCCGGTCGACATGCCGGAAAAGAAGACGCTGGCGCTCCTCGACGCCTCGGGCTACCTCTACCGCGCCTTCCACGCGATCCGCCCGCTCTCCGCCCCCGACGGGCGGCCGACGAACGCGACGTTCGGGTTCGCGACGATGCTCCGGAAGCTCCTCTCGCAGAGGAAGCCCGACGCCGTTGCCGTCTGCTTCGACCGCCCCGAGAAGACGTTCCGGCACGAGATGGACCCCCAGTACAAGGCGACGCGCGCGGCGATGCCGGACGACCTCGTCCCGCAGGTGGCCGACGTGAAGGCGCTCTGCCGCGCGATGGGGCTGGCCGTCGTCGAGGAGCCGGGCTTCGAGGCCGACGACCTGATCGGGACGCTCGCGGAGAAGGGGGCGCGCGCCGGACTGGTCGTCGAGGTGGTCTCCGCGGACAAGGACCTCTTCCAGCTCGTCCGCGAAGGCGCGGTCTCCGTCTGGCACCCGGTCCACGAGAAGCTCCTCGACTCCGCCGGCGTCGCCGAGCTCTTCGGCGCGCCGCCCGAGCGCGTCACCGACGTCCTCGGCCTCATGGGCGACTCCTCCGACAACATCCCCGGCGTCCGCGGGATCGGCGAGAAGGGGGCGAAGGAGCTCGTCGCGACGTTCGGCCCCCTCGAGGAGATCTACGCGCGCGTCGGCGAGCTGAAGGGGAAGCGGCGCGAGGCGCTCGAGGCGGGGCGGGACGACGCGTTCCGCTCGCGCGAGCTCGCCACGGTCCGGCGCGACGCCCCGGTGCCGGGGGGCGGGAGCGCGGAGAGCCTTCTCGAGACGTTCGCCGTTCCCCCGGCGTCGCCGGAAGGGACGGCCGCTCTCGCGGCGTTCTTCGGCGAGCTCGGCTTCTCGCGCCTGAAGAAGGAGCTGCTCGAGGCGGCGGGGGCCGCGGCGCCGCGGCCGGCGGCGAAGCCCGCGGGGAGCGGGTCGCTGTTCGGCGAGGAAGACGCGGAGGCGGAGCCGGGCGGAACGGCGGACTCGCCCGCCCCGACGATCACCGCGGGCGGGTCCGGAGACCTCCCCTCCTGGGAGAGCTCCCCCGCCTCGCTCGACGCCTTCCTGGCCTCGGCGGAGTCCGCCGGCCGCGCCGGCCTTCACGTCGAGTGCGCGCCGGGGCGCCCGTTCCCCCCCGAGCCGCTCGCCCTCGTCGCCGCGCTCCCCGGCGGCGAATCCCTCGCCGCGCCGCTCTCGGGCGAGGGGGCGGAGGCCGGCCGCGCCTTCCTCCCGCGCCCCCTCGGGCACGAGGGCGTCGCGGTCGTCGCCCCCGAGTCGCAGCGCCTCCATCTCGCCG
>JAGOBQ010000658.1 GCA_017999215.1 Thermoanaerobaculia bacterium | reverse complement strand
ACCGACGACGAGGAGCGGGCGCCCCGACTTCTCGACGATGGCCGGAGCCATGGAGGAGAGAGGGCGCGCCCCGGCCTGCACGGCATTCGCGCTCCCCTGGACGAGGCCGTAGAGGTTCGGCGTCCCGGGCGCCGCGGCGAAATCGTCCATCTCGTTGTTCAGCAGGACTCCGGTGCCCGGGACGATAGCCCCGTTCCCGAAGGAGCCGTTCAGCGTCGTCGTCAGGGAGACCGCGAAGCCATCCGGGGTCGCGACGGAGAGGTGGGTCGTCTCCTCCCGCTCGAGCGGGAGAGCACCCGGAATCGACGTGGAGGGCGTCGCGCGCTCCGGGTCGATCGACGCTCCGTGCCGGGCGAGGCGCACCGGATCGAGGAGCTCCGCCAACGGGACGCCGACGCAGTCGCCATCGCCGAGCCACCGGTTTCGGTCGGCGTAGGCCCGTCGCTCCGCCTCCAGGAGGAGGTGGTACCCGGTCGAGTCCGGAAGGAAGGGGCCGGTTCCGCGCGCCACCTCGAGCTGAGCGAGGACGGACCGGAAGACGAGACCTGCGGAAGACGGCAGGGGCATCGTGTGGACGACGACGTCGCCGAAACGGATCTCCTCCGGCGCGCGCCACGCGGGCGAATAGCCGCCGAGGTCCTCTTCCGAGAGGACGCCGCCGTGCGCCCTCACGTACGCCACGATGCGCGCGGCGATCTCGCCGCGATGGAACGCGTCCGGCCCCTCCCGCCCGATACGCGCGAGCGTCGCGGCGAGCTCCGGCTGCCTCAGCCGCGTGCCTGGAGCCAGCGGACGCCCCTCCGAGAAGAAGATGCGTCGCGTCTCTCCCCAGCGGCCGAGGAGCTCCCGCTCCTCGGCGAGCTCCTCCGAGAGCCCGGCCGGAACGAGGAAGCCCTCCCGCGCGAGTCGCTCCGCCGGCGCGACGACCTTCGCCCAGGGCAGCCGGCCGAGGAGGCGATGTGCCTCGGCGTAGCCTCGGACAGAGCCGGGCGTGGCGACCGCGAGCATCGTCTCCGTGGACCTTCCGGCTGCCGGACGGCCGTCCTCACCGAGGAACATCTCGCGCGTCGCTCCGGCCGGAGCCGTTTCCCGGAAGTCGAGCGCGCGCACGACACCGTCGGGCGTGCGGACGACGAGGAAACCGCCGCCCGCGAGGTTCCCGGCCTGAGGGTAGACGACGGCGAGGGCGAGCGCCGCCGCCAGCGCGGCGTCCATGGCATTGCCGCCGGCCGCGAGGACCTCCGCGCCCGCCCGCGACGCCTCGGGGGCGGCGGAGACGACGACGCCGCGGCTCGAGGTCAGGACCGGTGCCGCGCCGCGCGGGTCGGCCGCTCCGGAGGGAATCCGCTCCTCGCCGCGGGCGACCGCGGCGAGGAGCGGGAGGGTTGCGAGCGCGAGAAGGAGAGGCCTAGCGGAGCCGGACGACGAGCTTCTTGTCCGCATTCAGCTCGAGGAGCAGCGTGCGCGTCTCGCCGCCCGGGACGACGAGGTCGACCGCTTCGTAGCCGTTGAAACTCCGGTTCGTCGGGATGGCCCAGGCCTTGAAGCTCGCGCTTCCCGAAGGCACCTCGATCGTCCCCTCGACGAGGCCGCCGGCGCTCTTCCGCCCGAAGTCGAAGTTCCTGCGGAAGACCTCCTTGTCGTCCCGCCGGATCATGACGTAGCCCTCGGGAGCCGGGCTCTGGAAGACGATACGCAGCCGCGCGACGCCGGGCGTCGGGGTCGCGACCCTGGGCGGCTCCACCGGGACCGCGGCCCGCGTGACCGGCACCGGCGTCGGGACGGGGGTGGGGCGCTTGCGGCGCGCGGCCTCGGCGGCCGCCTTCTTCTGCGAGGCGGCCTGCTCGGCCTGCGCCGTGTTGACGGACTCGCGGAGCGCGAGCGCTTCGGCGTTCTCCGGCTGGAGGAGCAGGACCGCGGCCAGCTTGTCGAGCGCCCGGTCGAAGTCGCCGAGCTCCGTGGCCTCGCGCGCGGCGGCCATCGCAGCTTCGACCTCGCGGTTGAGCTCCTCCCCGGACTGCTGCGCCCGGGCCATCTCCTCGGCCCTGGCGATGGCCGAGCGAACGGCGTCGGAATCCGGCTTGCGCCGGATCAGCTCCCGGAACTTCTCCAGCGCCGCGGTCGGCTGTCCGGCGTCGAGGAGCCGGGTCCCCTCGTCCATGAGGGCCTTCAGCTCTCGCACTTCCTTCTCGCGGAGCTCGTCGACAGCCGCCTGGGCTTCGACCTTCTTCTTCTGGGACCAGAGGACGCCCGTCACGACGGCGCCGGCGATGGCGACGAGGGCGATGATGAGCGCGACGAACTTCAGGTTCACCGAGCGCTTCATCAGGGGGCCCGCCGGGGGCGCGGGCGGCGCGGGGAGAGGCTCCGGAATCGGAGCGAGCTCCACCGGGGGAAGCGACGCGGGTGGAGGCGCCGGGGCGGCCTTGGGAGCAGCCTTCGTCGCGGCCTTCGGGCCGGCGGGCGCTCCGGCGGCGACCGGCGGCGCCGACTTCGGAAGGGCGGGCGACGCGGGCGCTCCGGTCCGCGCCAGCTTCATCGCGTCGACGATCCGCTCCGACGCTCCTTCGTCGCCCGTCGCGCTTCCGGCGGTCTGCGGAACCGCGGGCCGCGAGGCCGGCGCGGGGGCCGGGGGTG
>JAGOBQ010000657.1 GCA_017999215.1 Thermoanaerobaculia bacterium | reverse complement strand
CCTCGCGCACGCGAACGCGACGGGCCGCGCGCCGACGTCGCGGGAGCTCCTCGCGCGCCTCCTCGCCGCGACTCCCGCCGCGGACCGGCCGCTCGTCGAGGAGTGGTGGACGCGCAGAGTCCTCAACGACCTCCGCGTGACGGAGGCGGTCGCGGCGCGTCTGCCCGACGGCCGCTTCCGCGTCGACGTCGGCCTCGACGCGCGGACGTTCGAGACGACGGGCGGCTCGGAGCGCGAGCGGCCCTTCGACGGCAACGTGGAGCTCGTCGTCCGCGCCGCCCGGAGCGAACGCGGAGACGACGAGGCGCCTCCGCTCCATTCCGCGCGACACGTTGTCCGCGGCACGACCCGCCTCTCGATCCTCGTCGACGGGCGACCGGGCGAGGTCCTGGTCGACCCGCGCCGCCTCCTCCTCGACCGCGACAGGGCCGACGACGCCCGCGGCGTCGAGATCGTGCCCTGAGCGGGCGGCCGGCCGAGCGGAACGTTTCGACCGGGCTCAGTCGGCCCAGCCGAAGAAGAGCGCGGCGATGCCGAACGTGTCGATGAAGCCGTGCGCGAGGATGGGAGCCCAGAGGTTCCGGCGGGCGAGGAGGAACGCGCTGGCGAGGACGAGGCCGGCCAGCCCTGAGTCGAGGATGCCCGCGGGGCCCTTGTAGAAGTGGCCGAAGCCGAAGAGGACGGAGGAGGCGATCACCGCGAACGCCAGGGCGGCGGGGGACCGGCCGAGGGCGTCGGCCGCGCGTCCGAGTATCCAGCCGCGGTAGCCGATCTCCTCGCCGAACGCGGCCCAGGTCCAGACGAGGCCGAGCCAGCGAAGGGCCGTCCACGGGTTCGAGGCGATCGCCTCGGTGCCGGCGGGCGCGACGATCGGCGGCCAGACGCTCTCCGCGAGCGGCTCGACGACGATCCCCAGCGCGATCCGGAGCGCCGCCGCGCCGAGGGCGATCGCGAGGAGCCGCGTCCAGGAGGGCGGCCTTTGGAAACCGATCGTCGAGAAGCCGCCGTTGCGGAGCCGGTACGAGGCGAGGCCGAGGACGAAGAGGACCGGCACCTCGTTCGGGAGGAGCCTCCAGACGTTGTGCCCGAGGACGAGGCCGGCGCCGAGAAGGAGCTCGGCCGCGGAGAGGAGCCGCCCGCCGCGCGGGGCGGCCTCCGGAAGGGGGGAGGGCGAGTCGGTCATCGGATCGGATTACGCGCTGCGGCCGGTCCGGGTTCAGGGAACGCGGGGTTTCATCCGGATGTAGGCGAGGCTGTCGTCGTTCAGCGTGATCTCGACGTCGTTCCCGTCCCGGCGGTAGGAGAGCGTTTCGCCGGCCCGCTTCATCCCGATCGAAATGACGCCCGAGCCGGAGGGCCTGTAGTGTCCCTTGCTCGACGCCGGCTTTCCGAGGACCGCGCGGACGTCGGCGGCGTTCATCCCCGACGACACGACCACCACTCCGGCCGCATCGAGCTGGTTCCCGAGGACCTCCGTCACCCGCCGGGACCGGGTGTCGACGGTCGCGACGAGGTCACGGAACCGGGACCATTGGAGCGATTCGAACAGGTGCCCGGCGGCGTTACGGTGTTCGGGCGGTCCGAGGAGGGCGACGACGGCGCTCTCGGTCTGTCCCGGCGAGAGGCCGCGGATCGCGAGCGGAGCGGTCCCGGTGTAGCGACGGTAGAAGGACTCGGGCTCGGAGGCCTCCCGGTCGCACGCGGAGAGGGCCACGAGGGAGGCGGCTGCGCAGGCGAGGAGCAATGCTCGCCGCGCTGCCGGAAACCCCGCCGCATTCCCCACGCCTCAGTGTGGAGGGACGCCCGTTCCCCGGCAAGTGGGACGAGGGGCTCATCGTCGGCGGCTTCCCCTCCCGGGCGCGATCGCTCTGGTCGGCCGCGATCGGCCAGGTGATGGTCAGCGAGAAGCGGGAATCGGGCGGCCGGACGAACATCGTCTTCGTGAACCCGGCAGACGAGCCTGCGACGGTGACGGTGAGCGTCCACCGCGGCGGCAGCGTGGCCGTCTTCGCCGTCCGGACCCGCGGACCGCTGGAACCGGGCGGGTTCCGTCAGCTGCCGCTCGACGCCGTCGAGTTTCCCGGGCTCCGCGGGACGACGGCCGAGAACCTCTGGATCGAGCTCTCGAGCGATCGGCCCGTTCTGTCCTACGCGACCGTGATCAACAACATGTCGGGGGATCCGTACGCGGTCACGGCCTCGCCGGACAGCCTTTCCTCGGACTGCTTCATCGGGAAGTTCGAGGTCACCCAGGCGCAGTGGCAGGCGGTCATGGGCTCCGATCCGACCTGGTTCCCGAGCCGCGTCGGCGATTGCGCCGTCGACCGTGTGTCGTGGGACGACATCGCCGGACCGGGCGGATTCCTGGAGAGGCTGAGGGGGCTCCCCGGTGAGCCGAGGTTTCGGAGGCCGACGGAAGCCGAACGGGAAGGGGCCACCCGAGGGGGGACGCAGACCCGGTTCTTCTTCGGGGGCGAACTCGATTCCCGCGACACCTGCGGGTTGCCGTCCGACCGCGAGTACATGCGGACCTGCGGGGGCGGATCCCCGCACCCCGTCGGGATGAAGAAGCCCAACCCGTTCGGCCTCTACGACGTCCACGGGAACGTCAACGAGTGGGCGGAGCGTGACCGTGAGG
>JAGOBQ010000125.1 GCA_017999215.1 Thermoanaerobaculia bacterium | reverse complement strand
GCGAGGTGGAGGTCGAGGTCGTCGACGAGAGGACGCCGCAGATCTCCGTCATGACGCCCCAGGGGGTCGAGGAGATGGGGATCGACCTCCCCGGGATGCTCCCGAACCTCTTCGGCGGCCCGAAGAGGAAGAAGACGCGCCTCCCGGTCTCCGAGGCGCGGGCGATCCTCGTCGAGCGCGAGGCGGAGCTCCTCTCGGACGAGGCGACGGTCCCGCAGGAAGCGATCCGGCGCGCGGAGGAGACCGGGATCGTCTTCCTCGACGAGATCGACAAGATCGCGGGGCGCGAGGGGAAGGGGGGCGGCCCCGACGTCTCTCGCGAGGGGGTCCAGCGCGATCTCCTCCCGCTCGTCGAGGGGACGACGGTGAAGACGAAGCACGGGAACGTGAAGACCGACCACGTCCTCTTCGTCGCGGCCGGCGCGTTCCACGTCGCGCGGCCGTCCGACCTGATACCCGAGCTCCAGGGACGCTTCCCGATCCGCGTCGAGCTGGACGCCCTGACCGAGGCCGACTTCGTGAGGATCCTGACCGAGCCGGAGCACTCCCTCCCGAAGCAGGCGCAGGCGCTCCTCGGGACCGAAGGGATCGACCTCGTCTTCGCCGAGGACGGCCTCGCCGAGATCGCGAAGGCGGCGGCCGAGGCGAACCGGAGCCTCGAGAACATCGGCGCGCGCCGCCTCCACACGATCCTCGAGCGGGTCCTTTCCGAGGCGAGCTTCGCCGGCCCCGACGCCGCCGGGGCGCGCGTCGTCGTCGACCGGACCGCCGTGACGCGCGCCCTCGCCGACCTCGTCGCGAGCCGCGACCTCTCCCGCTTCGTCCTGTGAGCCGAAGGCGGACGGCCCCGCTCCTCCTCGCCGCGGCGCTCGCCGCCGGGTGCGGGCGGAAGATCGCCCCGGAGGCGCCGCTGCAGGTGATCCCCGCGCGCCCCGAGCCGCTCCGCGTCGCGCAGGAGGGGGGCGACGTCGTCCTCCGCTTCCCGTTCCCGGCGAAGACGGTGCAGGGGACCCCGTTGACGAACCTGACGCGCGTGACCGTCTTCCGCGAGCTCCTCCCGGCGCCCCCCGGCGCGCGGGCCCCGGAGCCCCCGGACGGGGCGGCGGAGCGGGAGAGGGAGGAGAAGCTCTTCCGGCAGCGCGCCGAGACGATCCGCGACCTCCCGCGCGAGGCGCTCGACGCGGTGACGGTCGGGAGCGAGCTCGTCGTGCGCGACCCGATGCTCCCTCTCTTCCTCGAGAAGCGGATCGGACGGGTCTTCCTCCGCTACGGCGTCACCGCGACCCGGGACCGCAAGCGCGTCTCTCCCCTCTCTCCGCTCGTCGCGATCGTCCCGAAAGTCCCGCCGGCAGAGCCCGTCGGCCTCGCCGCGACGGTCGAGGAGGGACGGGTCTGCCTCGAGTGGCTCCCGCCGGACGGGATGCTCGACGGGTCGACGCCGGCCTCCGTCGCTGGTTACGCGGTCTACCGGCGCGAAGAGGCGGAGGAGTCGTACGGCGAGTGGATCGGCATCGCAGCCCGGCCGCCCTACGTCGACACCGGAATCGCCGCGGGGAAGCGGTACGTCTACACGGTCCGCGCCGCGCCGTCGGCGGACCTGCCGCCGGTCCTCGGTCCGGCGGCCGACGAGGTCGCCGCCGACACGCGCGACGTCTTCCCGCCGGCCGTACCGGAGGGGCTGCTCGTCCTCTCGGAAGAAGGAGGGAACCGGCTCGTCTGGAACCCCGGCCTCGCGCGCGACCTCGCCGGGTACCGCGTCTGGGTCCGGGACGGCGACGGGGAGTGGCGGAGGGCCGCCGACGGACTGACCGACCCGGCCTGGTACGACGCCGGCGCCCCCGCGGGGCGGCGCTACGCGGTGACGGCGTTCGACGCCGCGGGGAACGAGAGCGGGAGGGCGGAGCGATGAGCGCGGAGACGATCGGCGGCCTGCCGCGGACGTTCTGGAAGATGGCGGGGGCGGGGAACGACTTCCTCGTCTTCGACGGGGCCGCAACGATCGGGCCGCGCGAGGCGGAGACGATCCGCCGGCTCTGCCGCCGGGGCACCGGCGTCGGGGCCGACGGCGTCCTCTTCGTCTCCCCGCGGGAGGTTCCCGGGGCCCGCCGCGAGGTCCGGGCCGATTACTTCAACGCCGACGGAGGCCCGGCGCGCTTCTGCGCGAACGGGACGCGTTGCGCGGCGCGATTCGCCGTCCTGCGCGGCCTCGCCGACGCGGAGCTCGTGGCGCATACCGGCTGGGGGGCTGTCGCCGCGACCATCCGGCCCGACGGCACGGTCACGATCCGCCTCCCCGAGCCGGTCGCGCTCGCGGGCGAGGTCGCGACGTTCGATCCGGAGGGGCGCGTCGTCGAGCCGCGCGCCGCCCGCCTGACGGTCGGCGTCCCGCACCTCGTCGTCTTCTGCTCGAACGGGCTGGAGGTGGAGACGGTCGACGTCGCCACGCTCGGCCCTCCGCTCCGACGGCACCCGGACCTCCCCGAGGGGGCGAACGTGAACTTCGTTTCCGTGCGGGGCGGCTCGCGTCTCTCCGTGAGGAGCTTCGAGCGGGGCGTCGAGGCCGAAACGCTCTCCTGCGGCTCGGGGGTCGTCGCCTCCGCGGTCGTCGCGGGGGCCGCGCGCGGGCAGCTCCCGCCCGTTTCCGTGGCGACGCGCTCGGGGAGCGCGCTCGTCGTCGACTTCCGGCTCGAGGGGAGCCTCGCGCACGACGTGACGCTGACGGGCGACGCCCGCGTCGTCTTCCAGGGCGAGCTGACGGAGGAGGCGGTATGAAGTTCCTGCGATACGAGGACGGAGGCGTGGCCCGTTTCGGCCGCCTCGACGGCGAGGTCGTCGTCCCGCTCGACGCCGCACCCTGGAACGGAGGCGAGCCGGCGGGCCGGCCCGTGCCGTTCGACGGGCTCACGCTCCTCCCTCCGGTCCCGCCGGGAGGCAAGGTCCTCTGCATCGGCCGGAACTACCTCGCCCACGCGAAGGAGCTCGGCAACGAGGTCCCCGCCGAGCCTCTCGTCTTCCTGAAGCCCGCGACGTCGCTCCTGCCGCACGGAGGGACGGTCCTCCTCCCGCCCGAGTCCGAGCGGGTCGACTTCGAGGGGGAGCTCGCCCTCGTCGTCGGGCGCCGCGCGCGACGGGTCGGGCCGGAGGCGTTCTCCGACGTCGTCTTCGGCGCCACCCCCGCGATCGACGTCTCGGCGCGCGACCTCCAGAAGAAGGACGGCCAGTGGTGGAGGGCGAAGGGGTTCGACACGTTCTGCCCGGTCGGGCCGGTCCTCGCGGCCGGGTTCGACGCCTCGGACGTGAGGCTCCGGACCTGGCTCGACGGCGACCTGCGGCAGGACGCGCGGACCTCGCGGATGATCTTCGACCTCCCGACGCTCGTCTCCTGGGTCTCGCAGGCGATGACGCTCGAGCCGGGCGACCTCCTCCTGACGGGGACCCCGGAGGGGGTCGGGCCGCTCGCCGACGGGCAGCTCCTCGAGCTCGAGATCGAGGGGCTCGAGCGGCTGTCCGTGAGGATCGCGGCCGAACGGTAGCGGCCCGCTTCAGACCGAGGCGGTCTCGCGTGTCGCGAGCGCCTGGACGAGCTTGCCGCAGAGCCCGCCGAAGGCGCCGGAGGACATGACGACGACGACGTCCCCCTCGGAGAGCCGGGGGAGGAGCTCCCGGGCGAGGGCGTCGGGGTCGGGGGCCGTGAAGGCCTCCCTCCCCTCGGCCGCGAGCCGTGCCACGAGCGTCCCGACGTCGAGCGCGCCGGGGGCGCCGGGCCGGGAGAGGCGCGCGGCGTGGTACGGGGCGGCGAGGGCGACGGCGTCCGCCTCGCGGAGCGCGGCGAGGTAGGGCTCGAAGAAATCGGCCCGGCCGGCCGTGAGGGAGCGGGGCTCGAAGACGCCCCAGACGCGCTGGCCGGGCCAGCGTCGCCGCGCCCCGGCGAGCGTCGTGGCGACGGCCGTCGGGTGGTGGGCGAAATCGTCGACGACCGTCACGCCCGCGGCGGTCGCGCGCACCTCGAGCCGGCGCTTGACGCCGAGGAAGCTCGGGAGCCCCGCGGCGAGCCGCTCGGCGGGCACGCCGAGCCCCTCCCCCGCGGCGAGCGCCGCGAGCGCGTTCGCGACGTTGTGGCGCCCCGCGAGCGGCGAGCGGACCTCGAACGGGGCGCGCCCGCGGGGCTGAACGACGAAACGAGTCCCCTCCGGCCCCTCCTCGATCCCGGCGGCGCGCAGGTCGAGGTCGGGGGCGTCGCCGAGCCCGTAGAGGACGACGCGCGCTCGGGCCTCGCCGAGGACGTCGCGGACGGGCGGATCGTCGCCGCAGGCGACGATCCGCCCGTCCGGCGGGACGATCGCGACGCCGGCGCGGAACGCCTCCTTCACGGCGTCGAGGTCCGCGTAGAGGTCGGCGTGGTCGAACTCGATCGAGGTGAGGAGGAACGTCCGCGGGGCGTAATGGAGGAACTTCGGCCCCTTGTCCTCCCACGACGTCGAGTATTCGTCGCCCTCGACGACGAACGCCTCGCCGGTGCCGATCGCGGAGGGAGAGGGGAAGTTCCGTGGCTCGCCGGCGACGAGGTAGCCGGGGGAGCGTCCCGCGGCCGCGAGGAGCCAGGCCGTGAGGGCCGTGGTGGTCGTCTTCCCGTGCGTTCCGGCGACGACCACCGGGTGACGCCCCGCGAGGAACTCGGTCCGGAGCGTCTCGGGCATCGAAGCGACCGGGAGGCCGCGGGAGAGGGCGGCGACGAGCTCCGGGTTGTCCTTCCCGGCGAGGTTCCCGACGACGACGCGGTCGACCCGGGGCGGAACGTTGCGCGCGTCGAACCCGGGAAGGACCTCGATTCCCAGGGCCTCGAGCCGGTCGGACATCGGCGGATAGAGTGGCAGGTCGGAGCCGAGGACCCGCTCCCCCTTCTCCACGAGGAGCGCGGCGAGGGGGGTCATGGCGGTTCCGCCGATGGCGATGAGGTAGAAGCTGCGAGACATGGGCGCGCAGTTTGCTTCCCCGTTCCCGGCACCGTCAACCGCGCCGGGATGGCCCCGGGGCCCGGACGCCTATAATCAGAGGTTCGAGTGGCGGCCGGTCCGCCGCGAACAGGAGGTCTTCCTCGATGACGTCTCCCGCTTTCCGCTTCCGGTCCGGCCGGATGGCCACCGCCCTCGTCGCGGCGCTCCTCGCGTTCGCCCCTGCCGCCTTCGCCCAGGCGCCGAAGCCGTCCACCGCGGCTGCGCCGAAGCTCGTCCTCGTCGAGGAGAAGAAGGACGTCGGGACGGTTCCGAAGGGGGAGGTCATCCACGCCACCTTCGTCCTCAAGAACGAGGGGAAGGCCGACCTCCACATCACCGACGTGAAGCCCTCCTGCGGCTGCACGGCCCCCGAGTACGACAAGACGATCAAGCCGGGCGCCCAGGGGAAGATCGTCCTGAACGTCGACACGAAGACGTTCCAGGGCCCGATCTCGAAGTCCGCCCTCATCCTGACGGACGACCCCGAGAAGTCCTCCGTCACGGTCTTCGTCGTGGCGAACGTCAAGCCGTACGTCGAGACCCACCCGGTCGGCTTCTTCCGCCTCCAGGCCCTGACCGGGGAGACGGCGAGCGCCGAACTGGTCCTCGGCTCCGACGAAGCCGACTTCGCGCCGACGAAGGTCGAGACCCCGAACAGCTACCTCAAGGCGACCCTCGCCCCGGTGCCCGACGCCGAGAAGGTGGCGGGCAAGGGAGCCCGGCAGTGGAAGGCCGTCGTCACGACGACGGCGGACGCTCCCGAAGGACTCCTCGGCGGCTACGTGAAGATCGCGACGGGCGCCGCCAAGCAGCCGGAGCTCAACCTCGCCATCTCGGGGTACATCAAGCCGACGCTCTCCGTCACCCCCCTCTCGGTCAACTTCGGCAACTTCGAGCCGAAGGCCGATCCGGTCAAGCGGACCGTGACGATCATCAACAACAACCTGAAGAACGAGGCGTTCCAGGTGACGAAGGCCGAGGCGAACGTTCCGGGCGTGAAGACCGAGGTCGTCATGGCCGACAAGAGCCGGGCCCAGGTCATCATCTCGGTCGACGACAAGGTCAAGAAGGGCGTCTTCGACGGGTTCGTCCTCGTCTCGACGACCGACCCCGCGAAGAAGGAGATCAAGATCCCGCTCAAGGGCGTGATCCTCTAACCCCCTGTCTCCGGAATCGACGCTGCGGGCCGGGCGGACGCGAGTTCTCCCGGCCCTTTCCGTCTCCGGGCCGCGCCGGCTACGGGCGCGGAACGCCGCCGTCGGCGGGGACCGGGAGGACCTCGAGCCAGTCGAAGCCCGCGGCGAGCGTCCGGCCGTCGTTGGCGCCGGCGAGCCGATCCTTCGGCGCCTCTGCGTACGCGAAGTCGAACGTCAGGACGTTCTTCCCCCGCTTCCAGGCGGCCGCCGGGGACGGAGTCTCGACGACGGACGGGCCGTCCGGGAGCGGGAACGTGCCGAGCGTGACGTCGTTCAGGACGACCGTGACCCGCTGGGGCGGGGCCCCCTCGTACCGGAACGGCCAGGCCCGGAACCGGAGGATCCGGTCGTCGGGGCGCCCGGCGCGGAGCGTGATCGTCGCCGCGCGCGCCTGGGCCCAGACGTAGGTGTCGCCGGCGCCCGTCCGCTCGAACGAAGACCATCCTCGCGTCAGCTCGCGCGGCGTCGTCTGCGGATCGAAGTTGAGGAAGACCGCCTCCGGGGCGTTCCCGCCACAGGCCGCGAGCGAAAGCGCGAGAGCCAGGCCCGGCGCGAGCCGCCCGGCCCTCACGGCGCGGGCTCGAAAGCGGCCGCCCGCGACCCGACGAAGTCGAAGGCCCGGGTCGTTCCCGCGCAGCGGGACGCGGCCGGCGGGGAGAACGTCAGCGTCCCGAAGAGGGTGCCGTCGAACCGGGGCGAGACGGTCCCCGCCCAGCTTCCCGTCTCGGGAGCGGAACCGGTGAACGAAAACCCGCCCTCGGTACGGGGGGCGAACGTCGTGTTGGGGTCGGGGACGCCCGCTCCGGCGCCGTAGGCGAGGAACGTGTAGAGGAAGGAGCCGGCGGGGCAGTCGACGACGAGGAGGCCGCTCAGGTAGTTCGGGGCTCCGTCCACGACGTCGAGCCGTCCCGCCGAGGCGAGGGCGGGGTCGCCGCGCGTGACGACCCAGCCGTAGGCCCCGTCGTCCGGGGCGTCGATCTTCACCGGCGGCAGGTAGGCGATGGAGGAGATCGCGTTGTCGATGAGGGACGCGCCGATCGCGACCGGCCCGCCGCTCCTCACCGTCACGGCCGCCCGGAGGTTCGTCTCGGAGGTCGCGACGCCGAAGGCGGCGCCGAGGTTCCCCTGCTGCGCCGCCGAGAAGCGCCCGAGCGTGAAGTCGCGCTCCCCCGCGACGCTCCCGTCTCCGCGCAGGAGCGCGACGCGGAGGAGGGCCGGGGCGGCGCCGGTGTTCAGGAGGATCAGGTTCGTCCGGAATCCGCTCGAGCTGGTGGGCGACGCCGCGACGAACGTCAGCCAGCCCGTCTCTCCGGCCGCGAGCGTCTGGGCCTCGACCTGGGCCGGGATCGAGAAGCCGAACGTCCCGGGGACGCCGGCGGCGCTCTTCGCGTTCGCGACGAAAGTCCGGGAGAGGACCGAGACCGGCGAGTCCGAGTCGACCCGGATTCCGCCGGCCGAGATGCCGAACGGCGCGGCCTTTCCGGCGAACGTCGTCCCGAGGACGTCCTCGAAGGCGAGCGTCTCGCCCGGCCCGACCGTCACGCGGACCTTCGGCCCGGTGGCGTTGTCGCCGGTCGCCGACCCGCTCGGGTCGATCGGGCTCTGGGCGAGATAGGTCAGGTCGACGTTCGCCGGCTGCGGGAGCGGGTTCGAGATCCGGAGCGAGCTGACGAACTGCTCGCCGCCGGCCCCGGTCGCCTTCGCCGTGGCGAGGACCCACTGCGTCGTCGCCGGGGTGTCCGCGGAGGCGGCTCCGCCGAGGACGAGGAGGAGTGCGGCTGCGCATGCGCGTCTCATCGGGATCTCCTTGCCGGGAGCCGGCGGACGATCTTAGACCGCGTCGCCCAGACGGGCGGCCCTGGCGAAATCCGGGCGAGGATTCCCGGCGGAAACCGGTCGATGGAAAAGAAGGGCGTCGGCCGACCCCGGGACGGAAACCCCGAAGAAACACGCCGGGAGATCCTCGCCGCGGCGTCGGAAGCATTCGCCGCGGCCGGCTACGTCGGGGCGACGACGCGTGCCGTCGCCTCCCGAGCCGGCGTCAACGTTGCGACGCTCCACTACCATTTCGGAAGCAAGGAAGGGCTCTATCGGGCGGTCCTCGAAGCCGCTGGCCGGGGCACGCTGCCGAACCTTCCTCCGGGCGACGCCGCCGAAACGGTCGCTCGCGTCGTCGAGGCACTCTTCCGGTTCGGAGAGGAGCGCCCGGACCTGGCGCGCCTGGCGCTGCTCGACGCGCTCGCGGGACCGGAAGGAGGCCCGGACCCCGGCGAGGAGCGCGTCGCCTGGGCGGCGGAGGCGCTCCGCCCGCACATCGACGGCGTGCCGGTCGCCGACGTCGCCCGCGCCATCGTCTTCCTCGTCGACGCGGTCCGGGCGACGGGTCGCTCGCAGTCGCTCGCGCCGGGCGAGGCGGATGCGGCCGGGGAGGCCGTCCCGCTCCCTCCGGAACGGGTGAGGCAGGCCGTCGTCGCGGCGGCGCTGCGGCTCAGCGCTCTCGGCTGACGGCCGCCGCGCCCCGGAGGGAGAGCCCCGGCAGGAGGACGAGAGCGTTCACGGCCGTTCCGAGGAGGACCGGGTCGACGGGAACGCCGACGAGCGTGGCACCCAGCGTCGTCGCGCCGCCGAGGAGCATCGCCGCCCCCGCGAAGCCCGGGCGGAGCGCGAGCCGGGGGGCGAAGGCGACGAGCGTCGGCAGGATCAGGCTGGACGCGAAGATCGCGTAGCCGAGCCGGAACGTGGCGAGGACGTCCCGCATCCCGAGCGCGACGAGGAGCCCGAGCGCGCCGTAAGCCACGACGAGGAGGCGGGAGGTGCGGGCGGGCGCCCCGCCGAGAAGGTCGTGGGACGTCGCCGCCGCGGCCGACAGGAGGACCGAGTCGGCGGAGGCCTGCATCGTCGCGACGAGCGCCACCAGGAGGAGCGGCGAGAGGAGGGGGCCCGCCAGGACGCGGACCGTGCCGGGGAAGATCGCCTGGGGCGCCCCGCCGACCTCGAGGGCCACCCCGGCGAGGGCGATCACGACGACCGCCGCGCCGAACGCGAGCTTCGCGGCGGCCGCGCCGAGCGCCGCGCGGCGGGCCGTCGCCGCGTCGCGGGCCGAGAGGAGCTTCGCCCAGACGTCGCTCCCGACGGCGTGGGGGAGCCCGACGAGGACGAGGAGCGCGGCGACGTCGGTCCAGCCGAACCGGTCGCTCACCGGGAAGGAGAGGAGGGGCCGCGGCCAGCCCG
>JAGOBQ010000124.1 GCA_017999215.1 Thermoanaerobaculia bacterium | reverse complement strand
CCGCGCTCCGTATCAAGTGCCGCGGTCGGCTCGTCGGCCAGCACGAGGCGCGGAGAGCTCGCGAGGGCGCGTGCGATCGCGACGCGCTGCTGCTCGCCCCCGGAGAGATTCGCCGGGAGGTCGTGTCCTCGATGGCCGACCCCCAGCTCGGCGAGGAGGTCGAGCGCCTTGCGGCGGGCCGAACGCCCCGAGGATCCGGCGAGCTCGAACACGAGTGCAACGTTCTCGCCCGCCGAGAGAAACGGGATGAGGTTGTGCTGCTGGAAGACGAAGCCGATGTTGCGCCGACGAAACCGGCGTACGTCGACCAGCGTCCGGCCCGCCCTGTAGATCGGCTCGCCCAGCATCTCGATCTCGCCCTCCGTCGGCTCGAGGATCAGGCTGATGCAGAGGAGGAGCGTCGACTTCCCGGACCCGCTCGGCCCGAGCAGCGCCACCAGCTCCCCCGCAGCCACGGTGAGTTCGACGTTCTCGAGGGCACGCACGGCCAGCGCGCCCTCACCATAGGTCTTCGACAGGCCGACGACACGCAGGACCGTCTTCATCTCAGCCTCCGAGCGCGAGTGAGGGGGGCGTTCGCAACGCGTGCGCGATTCCCGCGAGACTCGCCACGATGCCTCCGGCGAACAGCACGACGAACGTCGTCCGTGTGTCGGCGGCGAGAAGCACGAGCGTGCGCGGAAACCGATCCTGAGTCACCGCGATCAGCGCCCAGCCAATCCCGAAGCTCGCGGCGGTAAGCAGGAGGGACTGCTCCAGGATGAGGCGCACGATGATTCGGTTCGGCGCGCCGATCAGCTTGAGTGTTGCGATCGAGCGGATCTTCTCCATGGTCAGGATGTACACCAGGAGCGAGATCACGACGATGGCGACGATCAGCAGCAGAACGCGGAAGAGCCCGAGGATCGCGCTCATCCTCAGCAGGCGTCCGCGCAGCATCAGCTGGCGCTCTTCTTCCTTCGTGAAGGCGTCGAGGTAGAGCCAGCGCGCGACGAACCGTTGGACGGCCTTCGCATCAGCGCCCGGTTCGAAACGGACCAGCACGGCACTCACCGAGGCGGTGCCGTTCGTGACGATCGGCAGAAGCCGCTGCGCCTCGGCGGCGAGGAGCCCGGCCCCTTCGAGCGCCTGCACGTTCGCAGCACGCTTCAGATCGAGCGCCCGGCTATCCTCCTGATAGAGAACCTCCTGTGCATCCGGAAGCGAGAGATAGACGAGCGGATTGCCCCCAGAGTCCACCGCACCGCGAGTCACTCCGACGACGGTGAAGTCGTGGACTCCGAGGCGGACGACGCTTCGCGCGGAGAGACCGAGCTTCTCATCAGCGACGATCTCGAAACGAGGGCGCTCGAGCGTACGCCCGGCTGCGAGACGACCCGGCCCGCCCAGACCACCGAACAGGTCGTAGCCGACGACCGTGAACTGCTGGCTTCGTCCGCCGAGCTCGCGCTGAACCGTATAGACGATGTAGGGGCTCGCCCTCAGCACGCCCGGGACCGCGGCGACGCGCTTCCACGTCTCCTGCGGGATGCGCGACGGTTCGTTGAATGGGCCTCCCCGACCGCGCTCGACCACCCAGAGGTCGCAGTCCGTGTGTTCGATCAGCCAGACGCCGTCATGGATGTTGCCGCGGTAGATGCCGTTCATCGTCAGCACGATCGCGACCAGAAGGCCGACGCCGAACGTCGTGGCGACGAACTTCCCACGGTGCCGCTGGAAGTCCCGGAGGGCGAGGTCCACGTCAGGGCTCCACTGCCACGGCACGCACGCGCGTCCCCGGAGCGAGCCCACGTGGATCACGAACGACCCGGGCGTCCGCCTCGAGCTCCGTGTCGATGATCGTTCGTTCCGCGCCGCGGGCGCCCACCCGCACCGGGACCGGCAGCGCTCGACCGGCGCGGACGACGAAGACGTGCCGTTCCCCCCCGGTGGCGACGAGCGCTGAGGACGGCACGGACATCCCCCGGACGCGCCCGATCTCGATCACGACCTCGGCCTCCTCGTCGAGTGTGAGACGGTCCACGTCTGGGATGAAGGCCACGTCGACCTCGAGCTCACGTGACACGGGGTCGGCGCGCCGAGCGAGGCGCACCACGTGTCCCTCGCCCGCCCAGCCGGAGCGCAATCGCAGACGGGCCGGCTGTCCCACGCGGACGCGGCCGACGAGGCTCTCGTCGATCCATGCCGTGACCCAGGCGCTCGCGGGATCGACCAGCTCCACAAGCGAGGCGCCCGGCACGGCCGCGTCACCGGGATTGGCGCGGCGCGAGGTCACGAGACCCGCGAAGGGAGCAACGACGTGCGCGTAGGACGCCTCGACGGCGGCGACCACCCGCTCCTCGCCTGCACGAGCCAGATCGGCGCTCTTCGCCGAACGCGCGGCGCGCGCGCTCTCGAGCGCGGCAGCAGCCGCGCGGAGTGCTGCCATGGCCTCGTCGGCCGCCGATGCAGCGGCGACGCCCTCGCGGGCGAGGGCGACCTGTCGCGCCGCCGTACGACGGGCCAGGTCGAGCGCCACTACGGCGCGGGCCTCCTCGGCCCTCGCGAGGGCGAGAGCGTGTCCGGCCGCATCCACGCCGGACCCTGCCGCGGCGAGCCGGGCGCGAAGAGCCGAGTCCTCCAGCCGGGCGACGGGTGCCCCGGCCTCGAGCAGGTCGCCCACGTCGACGAAGACCTCCGCGACGGTGCCTGCGACCCGGGACCCGACTCCGGCCTGGATTCGAGCGCCCACGACCCCAGGCCCACGAACCTCCTCCACGACCTCCTCGACTCGCGTCGAGACGGTCTCGACAGGGGAAGCGAGCCGCGCACGGACGGTAAGGGCGCCCGCCCCGAGCGAGGCGAGAGCGATTCCGCCGACGGCGAGTACCCGGCTGTTCACGGTCGCCCCCGCTCGCGGCTGACGCGCAGGGAGGGCCCGGCAGCATCGTCTCCGCCGATTCCGCTCCGAAGGAGGCTCCGGCGCGCCCCGAGCGCCAGGGCGAGCCAGACGACCGTTCGCAACGTCATGACGGCCACAGTCCGGCTCTCGCACGAGCCACCCGCGAGCGCGTAGGCCACGAGGGCGGCGAGCACGTCGGCCGTGGCGACGAAGATTCCGATGGAGAGGGCGACGGACCACGCGGCCTGCTTCCAGATCCCGATTCCGGCCACGACGTAGGTGAAACCCGCCAGAACGTTGAACCAGATGACGAGCGTCACGTGGTCGCCAGCGATGCGCCGTGTCGCGTCGCCATCGAGGAGCACGCCTCCGCCGCCCAGGATCGTCATGAGACCGAACGCGACGGCGACCAGGGAGATGCGCCGGCACGACGGCGTGCGCCGGCGCCCCGGTGCGCTGCAGGTCTCTGAGAACGCGTTCGCCGACATCGCAATCCTCCGGAGCTCAGAGCGCGCAGCCGCGCCCGGGCGCTCTTCGCGACCCGCCGCCGGGCCGAGGCGCACCCGCGAACCCGGTCTCTCGGGAGCCTCCGCCGAATGCGCCCTCGTCGTCCCAGCCACGGCCGGAACGCCGACGGGTGCCGGCACGGGGCCGTTCTCGGAGCTCCGCATCGCGGCTCGGGCCGCCTCCTCCAACGCAGCCGGGTCGCCCGCCGGCCTCCAGCGTGCTTTTCCGATCACCGCGAGGACGGATCGGAGACGCGAGCCGCGCGACGCGTCCGCTCACTCCCGCTCTCCTCTCGCGAGCCTCGCGAGCGCCGATCCGAACACGTCCGCTGCTGCAGTCGCGACCGTGTTGGCCGCCTGGAGCCGGATGTTCGTCCAGGCGAGGCTTATCGGGCGCAATCCATGGCCGTCGGCGGCCTCGCCCTCGTCGGCCCGGTCCGCCCGATGCGTGATCAGGTTCCGTCGCGCCACGAGGTCCCCCACGAGCGCGAGGAGGCCGGCCGCGGGTGCCCCCGAAACCTGCTCGACCCGTCCCCAGAAGTCCTTCACGCCCAGCATTCGCGCGACCCGATCGATCGAGGAGATGTCGTGGAGCACCTGTCGGTCGAATCGCGCGAGCAGGATCTGGCGCAGTCGCGCGTCCGGATCAGCGGAAGTGTCGAGGCTCACGTACTCCTCGAGCGTCAGCGTCAGGTTGCGGATCTCGTCGTCGGCTCTCCGGCGGCGTGCGCGGACCACGGTGAGCGCGCCTCCTCGGACCGTCTCCCACAGGAAGGTCTCGAGGGCCGTGCACGCGACGACGACCGCCTGGCGGAGGAGGAAGTCCAGGCCTCCCTCGACCCGCAGCGAGCCCGGAATTCTCGCCGTCGGGCGGAAGAGAATCAGCGCATGCTCGTTCGTCGCGAGCTGGAACCCGGCCGCACCCTGTGCTGCCCACGACTCCGGAAGCGTCCGGATCAGAGTCTCGGGCGGGGCAGACCAGACGAGGCCGCTCGCGAGCTGGAACTGCTGAAGCAGCCGCTCGGCGATGGCGAAGTTCTGCTGGAAGACGGTCAGCGCGTGCACGAATCAGCCGTTCGCGACTGGCGTCGACATCAGAGATCGCCCTGCGCCCGTAGCAGGACGACTGCTGCCAGTCGATGGTCCAGTTCCGACGCGACCTGGGCCGCCTCCGCCCGAGTCAGGTTCGCCTCGGCGTCGAGGAGGTCGTTCATCGTCCCGGCTCCCGCCTCGTATCGCGCGCGCGCGAAGGCCAGGCTTTGCTCTGCCTCGCCCCTGAGCTCCGCCGTCTGACGGACCGCTTCCGCCGCGCTCTTCAGACCGCTGACCGCCGCCCAGACTTCCTGACCGATACGGTTCGACAAGGCTTCGGCCTCGGCTTCGAGGACTCTGGCTTCGCTCCTGGCCCGCTCCACACGGTGGGTCTTCGAGAACCCGCTGAAGATCGGCACCCGCAGGGCCACACCCACCGACCAATCCTCGTCCTGGGGCAGGAACTGGGAGTCGCGCACACCGGCCGCCGCCTCCGCCCGGAGGTGCGGTCCGTACGATCCCGCGATCGCAGACGTCCTCTTCCCGGCGGCCGCGATCCGCTCCCGCGCCGCGGCGATCTCGGGGCGTTGCCGCAGGGCCCTGGCGAGCGCCTCCTCCGGGCGGTGGTCACCCCCCTCCGGGATCGACACGGATCGGCCCTCGACCGCCACGGCCAATGCCGCAGGCAGTCCCATCGCGGTGTTGAGGTCACCGTAGGAGGTCCTTACGTTCCCTTCCGCCCGTACGATCCCGAGCTCGGCCTCGGCCAGCTCGACGCGCGCCCGCAGGACATCGGCCAGAGGCACCGCTCCAGCATCCTTCAGCGTCTGCGCCAGACGGAGGTGATCGCGTGCGCGCTGAACCCGGGCGACGGCCGCCGAGCGCTCGGCCTCGGCCGACTGCACGCGGTAGTACGCGCGATGCACACCGAACACGACGTCCTGCCGCACTCGCTGTGCGTCCTCCCGGTACGCAGCGAGACCCGCCTTGGCCGCCTCGGTCTCGGCGCGCCGCACGCCGCCGTCATAGAGTGAGTAGCCGATCTTCAGACCGGCGCTCCAGTCGTCCGTCGCGCCCAGAGTGGAGGTTTCCGCCGGCACTCCGGCAGGCAGGAACACGTGCGAGTCGAACCGGCGGTAGCGGGACTCCATCGTTACGTCCGGGAAGTACGCCGCCTTCGCGATCCCGATGCCCTCGACCGCCGCGGCCACACCCTCCGCCGCAGCCCGCAGCAGAGGGTTCTCCGCGATCGCGATCCGCACCGCCGCATCGAGAGCGAGAGGTGCTCCCACCATGACGGGTCCCTCGCTCCCGAGGGGCCGGTCTCCGGCGGTCACGCCCGACGCCGCCGTCGGCGCGGGTGGCTGCGGGACCGCGTCGGTACCCGCAGGCACCCCCGGCTCTCCCGCGAAGAGGGGCAGTGCGGACAGGAGGAGCACCCCGACGAGGCGGCCGCCGGGACGACGTTCCGAGCTGTGGTTCGACGGGATAGACATTCGCTTCTCCTCAGGTCAGGGTCTTGCGGAACTTCCGCGAGGCCAGGAGCAGGCTGGCTGCGCCCAGGACGGCGAGTGCGGCCATCTGGCCCCACAGGACGTCGGACCCGACGCCCTTCAGGAAGATGCCGCGGATGATGACGAGGTAATAGCGCAGCGGGTTGGCATAGGTGAGCCACTGCACGGCGACCGGCATGTTCGCGATCGGGAACATGAAGCCGGAGAGGAGCACCGCGGGGAAGTAGTAGAAGAAGGCGCTCATCATGGCCTGCTGCTGAGTCCGGCTGACGGTCGAGATCAGCAGGCCGACGCCGATCGTGCTCATCAAGAAGAGCGTGGTGGCGGCGAACAGCAGTCCCAGGGAGCCGCGAATCGGAACGTCGAACCAGAACACGGAGATGACGGCGATCAGCACGACGTCGAGATAGGCGATCAGCGCGAAGGGCACCGTCTTGCCGAGGATGAACTCGACCTGCGTGATGGGCGTCACCATGATCTGCTCGATGGTGCCGATCTCCTTCTCGCGTACGACGGCCATCGACGACAACATGAGCGTTATCAACGTGACGATGAGCGCGATGACGCCCGGCACGTAGAAGTTGCGGCTGTCGAGGTTGGCATTGAACCAGGCACGCGTGGCGACGGTGACGCCTGCCGGCGGCGCCGCCTGGCCGTCCATCCGGGCCAGCCGCTCGACGAGCACCTCGTCGTTGAAGTCCGCCGCGATGGCGCCCGCGTAGTTGAGCACGATGCCGGCGGTGTTGGAGTCGGTGCCGTCGAGGATCATCTGGAGAGCCGCCGTACCTCCGCCCCGCAGCGCGGCCCCGAAGCCGTGGTTGAACCTCAGCACGACACGAGCGGACCCGTCGTCCACGATGCGTTGCGCGTCGGCGTCGTTCGTCACACGGGCCACGTCGCGGAAGTAGCCGGACCCGACGAAGCGGGCGATCAGCTCGCGGCTCTCGCGGCTCTGATCGAGGTCGTAGATCCCGGTGCGCACGTCGCGCACGTCGGTCGTGACGGCATACCCGAAGACTAGCGCCTGCACGATCGGCATGAGGACGATGACGCCCTTCATGCGGGGATCGCGCAGGATCTGGATGAATTCCTTGACCAGCATGTGCCAGAGGCGCTCGAGCATGGCCTTACTCCAGGTTCTTCCGGAACTTGATCATCGCGAGCGAGAGCATCACCGCGCTGAAGCCGGCCAGGAGCAGCGCCTGCGGGGCGAGGACCTCCAGGCCGACACCCTTGAGGTAGATGCCCTTGAGCAGCGCGACGAAGTAGCGCGCCGGGACCAGGTAGGTGACGATCTGGATCGCGCGTGGCATGTTGCCGATGTCGTACATGAAGCCCGAGAGCAGGAACGCAGGCAGGAAGGTGAGCACCATGGCGAGCTGGCTGGCGAGCAGCTGCCCTTTGGTCACGATGCTGATGACCAGGCCGAGGGCGAGCGCCCCGGTGAGGAATACAGCAGCCATCGCGAAGAGCAGCGGCACGCTGCCGCGCAGGGGCACGTCGAAGACGAACGCGCCCATGAGCACCGCCAGGACGACGTCGAGCAGCCCGATGGCGAAGTAAGGCAGGAACTTTCCGAGGACGAGCTCGGGCCCCTTGAGCGGGGTGGAGATGACCTGCTCCATCGTGCCGGTCTCCCACTCGCGAGCGACGGTCAGCGACGTCAGGAGCGCCGCGATGACCATCATGATCACGGCGATGAGCCCGGGAATGATGTAGTTCTTCGACTCCATGTCTGCGTTGAACCAGACGCGGGCACGCACTTCGAGCGGCAGCAGGGCCGTTCGGCCGCCGCTACGGCGGAGCCGCTCGAGGGTGACTCCCTGGCTCCACCGGCGTACGACGCCCTCTCCGTAGCCGATGGCGAGCGCGGCCGTGTTGGAATCGCTGCCGTCGACGAGGAGCTGTACCGCCGGCTCGCGGCCGCCGGCGCCCGCCCGGCCCAGCCCGGCAGGGACGACGACGGCCATCAGGGCGTCGCCGTGGTCGATGGCACGCTCGATCTCGTCGTAGCCCTCGACGAAGGCCCGCAGCGAGAAGTACCGGGAGCCCCGGAAGCCGCTCACCAGGTCGCGGCTGGCCGGCGTCTCGCTCTGGTCCCAGACCACGAGCGGTACGTTGTCGACGTCGAGGGTGAGGGCGTAGCCGAAGAGGATGAGCAGCAGCATGGGGATCGCGACTCCCATGGCGAGGCTCCGCGGGTCGCGCAGGATGTGCAGGACCTCCTTGCGGGACACGGCCCGGATCCGCGTGAGCTTCATCGCGCGACCTCCGCCAGCGGCTGCACCCGCCGGTCGCTGGCTTCGATGAGCGCCACGAACACGTCCTCGAGCGAAGGCGTGATTCGCTCGACCCGCTCGACCGCGAAACCGGCGCCGGAGAGGGCTTCCTCGACGCGAGCGGTCAGGTCGACCTGCTCGTCGGTGACGACGTGGAGCGTGGTGCCGAACATCGCCGCGTCGCGAACGCCGGGGATGGCTTCGAGTGTCGCAAGGGCGTCCTGGGCGCGATCGCAGGCCACCTCCAGGACGGTTCCCTGGACCGAAGTGGCTTTGAGCTCGCTCGGAGTGCCGAGGGCGACGAGCTCGCCGCGATAGACGAGGCCCAAACGGTCGCAGTACTCCGCCTCTTCCATGTAGTGAGTGGTGACGAAGATCGTCACGCCCTGCTCCGAAAGGCCGTAGATCAGGTCCCAGAAGGCGCGGCGGCTGAGCGGATCGACGCCCGAGGTCGGCTCGTCGAGGAAGACGACCGGCGGCTCGTGGAGGATTGCGCAGCCGAGCGCGAGTCGTTGCTTCCAGCCGCCGGAGAGATGCGCCGTGCGGGTCTTTCTGTGCTGCTCCAGGCCCGCCATGCGCAGCACCCACTCCTTGCGATCCCGCTTCTTGTCCGCGGACAGGCGGTAGATGCCGCTGTAGAAGTTGATGTTCTCCTCCACGGTGAGGTCTTCGTAGAGCGAGAACCTCTGGCTCATGTAGCCGATGCGGGTCTTGATCTGCTCGGCCTGGGTCACCACGTCGAAGCCCGCCACCGTGCCCGTGCCCGCAGTCGGAGCGAGAAGGCCCGTGAGCATCCGGATGGTGGTCGACTTCCCCGCGCCGTTGGGGCCGAGGAAGCCGAAGATCTCGCCGCGGGCGACGTCGAGGGAGATGCGATTGACGGCGACGAAGTCACCGAATCGCTTCTCCAGGCCACGCACGGTGACCGCGTCGACCTCACTCGAGCCGGGCATGGTCGCTCCCTTCCTGGGCACCGATCACGGCGATGAACACGTCCTCGAGGGACGGCTCCGCCTCGGCGAGGCTCGCGAGGCCGATTCCCTCGCCGGCGAGCGTCGCCGTGATGGTCGAGCGGGTCTCGTCGGCCTGACGCGAGACCACGTGCACGCGCTCGCCGAAGAGGCTCACGGCATGCTCCGGGAGGGCTCGCCGAAGCGCTGCGGCGGCCATCCGGGGCCGATCGGCGCGGACCTCGAGGAGGGTCCCGTCGATCC
>JAGOBQ010000656.1 GCA_017999215.1 Thermoanaerobaculia bacterium | reverse complement strand
ACCTCGATCGCCTGGACCGGGTCGAACGGGGACCATTCCTCGTCGCCCCAGATCAGCCTCATGCGGCGCATCTTTCCGACGCTCTCGCGGAACGTCGAGAGGGTGAACTGCCCGATACCGTGGTATCGCCCGCAGGGAGAGGTGACGTTCCCCCGGAGGGTGCTCTCCTCCCAGAGGACGTGGTACATCGTGACGGCCTCGTCCTCGATTCCGTGCCTCCGGCACGCGGCGTGGACGATCGACCAGACATCGAGCTGGCGAGGGGTCCCGAGCTCCGGCGTCTCACCGGGCCACCCGGGCGGAAGCGTCGTGGGGGTCGGGGCGTCATCGGGAGCCGGAACGACGGGTCCACCGGCGATGACTCCGGCGCTTCCGTCCAGCGGAACGGCGATCGCGAGAATCGACGCGAAGCCTGCGCCCGCCAGCCGGAGGATCGCTCCCCGGCTGCGCCGTTCGCCCGCTTCGTTCGGTTCTTCATCTCGTCGGTCCATAATTCTCCATCTATAAGTGAGTTAGGGGCTGCCTCGGGGAAAATACCGAACGCGCGCCAGGAACTGACGACTGCGAGGGATCCCCTGGGGATGATCGGAATATGGGGCATGCCGTCTGGCACGTCAAGTGAGCGCCGGCACAGCCGTGGCGGATGCGATCGGCCGTCGAAACGGTCGCTTCCGGGGCGACCCGAACGATGTCAGTACCGGCGCATCAGGCCGACGACGATTCCCTGGACCTGGACGTCTTCCTCACGGGCGCGGATCGGGGTCAGGCGATCGTTCGACGGCTGCAGTCGCACGACGCCCTCGGCTTCGCGATAGAGCCGCTTCAGCGTCGCTTCCCCGCCCACGAGCGCGGCCACCATCTCCCCGTTCTCCGCCCGGGTCCTCCGATGGACCACGACCCAGTCGCCATCCCGGATCCCCTCATCGATCATCGAGTCGCCGCTGACGAGGAGGACGAAGTTCTCCCCCTTCCGCGTGAGCGATTCCGGCACGTGGAGCCGATCGTCGCCCGGGAGGACCTCGATCGGGCTGCCGGCCGCGATCCGCCCCAGAAGAGGGATCTCCAGAGCGGGTGCCGACGCTGCTTCCTCGGCGACGTCGAGGGAGCGGCGCTGGTTCCAGTCGCGTACGAGCACTCCCTTCTCGAGGAGGAGCCGGATGTGCTTCTGAAGCGTGCCGAAGGAGGAGTAGCCGAAATGCTCGCAGATCTCGCGCTGGGTCGGCGCAATTCCGCGTCGCGCACGATAGTCCCGGATGTAGGTGACGATCTGCTGCTGCTTCTCGGTGAGGTTTGGGCGATTAGCCATAATTCATTCGGCCCTCACGGAGTTTCGCCTTACTTCATTCGGATACGACCGGCCGCACACCCAAACAGTATGGCGCAATTCGCGCGCAAGTCAAGAAGCTCGGCCTCTCCCGCGAAGGCTCGCCGAATCACGCGAGGACGAGAGAGCGCCGAGTCACCTCCTCGTTTCGAGCTTTCTCGCAGGTTTCCTAATATTCTTAGGAGATCTTGTGTAATTCCCATATTTCATTCGGAGCATGACTCTGTTGACAGCACTCAGCATAAAATCCTCTCGCGGTGACGCGCAGTACGGCCCGCCGTTTGCTTCGATAATGCGAAAGACGATGACGAATTCCTGGGCGGACCCTTTCGAAGCCGAGCTCGGGCGCCTCCCGGAAAAGCTGCGGAGGTTCTTCCTCTCCCGTGGCGTTCGGACGGAGGACGAGGCGTGCGACCTCGTTCAGGAGACTCTGCTCCGGGTCCTGCAACGGGCCAGCCGCGGCGAACCTCTCGAGTCTCCCGAGGCGTTCTCGCTCGGCGTCGCCAAGAACGTCTTCTTCGAATACTGCCGGCGGGTCCAGAAGGCGAACAAGCACGAGGGTCTCTCCGGCGTCCTCGAGCTCGCCGGCACGGAGGACCCGCTCTCCGACGCGCTCTCGAGCAGCCGCCGCCTCATCGTCCGGAAGGCGCTCGAGCTCCTGCCCGACCGGATGAAGAGCCTGCTCGTCCGGCGCTTCGTCGAGGAGGTCCCCTCGCGGACGATCGCCCGTGAGGAGGGAATCACGACCGACGCCGTCGACATGCGCGTCTACCGCGCCAAGCGAGAGCTCCGCAAGAAGATGGACTCCACCGCCGCGCGCGCCGCCGTCCGGGCCCAGCGCGAGGAGGAAGCCCGGCGCGGCCCCGACGACGAAGGGGGCGAGTCTTGAGCCGCGAGCCCGCCGTAGACCAAGGCCGGATCCGCGGCTACCTCCTTCGGCGGCTCGGGGACGACGAGCGCCAGACCTTCGAGGAGTCGTACTTCGCCGACGACGCGCTCCTCGACCGCGTCGAGGCCGAGGAGGACCTCCTCGTCACTGACTACGTCCTGGGACGCCTTTCCGAGGAGGACCGGCGGAGGTTCGAGCAGGCGCTGCTCCGGACGCCCTACTACCGCGAGCGCGTCGAGACGACCACGCGGCTCCGACGGCGGATCGCGCGGGACCAGGGAGTCCGGAAGCTCGGCCGCGGCGCGGCGCCCCGGCCGGGCGGCGGACTCTTCCCCGGTCGCACGGGGATCGTCGTCGCGTTCGGGCTCCTCTGCGTGCTGCTCCTCGCCGCGCTCGTGACCGCGCTCCGGCTGAAGGAGCAGCTCGCAAC
>JAGOBQ010000655.1 GCA_017999215.1 Thermoanaerobaculia bacterium | reverse complement strand
GTGGCAGATCGTCCCGAAGGCGCAGATCAAGTCGCTGAAGTAGGCGGCGGGCCGGGGAGCGGGCGCCCGGTCCGGCGTGCCCGCTCCCTCGCGCGGCGAAGAGGTCGGCCGCGTCTTCAGCGCGCCGGCGCCGCCGGCTCGAGCGGCGCGTCGAGGCGGTAGACGGGGAGGAGCCCGACCGACTCGTCCCAGTACGGCGTCCGCGCGTAGAAGAAGCGGTGCCGCGCGCGCGCGTCGGCGGCGAGCTTCGGGTCGGCGAGGAGCGCGTTCCACTCGGCGGCGAGCTTCGGGTCTTCCGCGAGCATCTTCGCGGCGAGCGGCTCGAGGACGCGCGCGTCGATGTACTCCTTCGTCTCGAGCGCGGAGCTCATGAGCCCCCAGGCGAAGAGGGAGTCGGGGCCCTCCGGCTCGAGGAGGTGCATCGCCACGGGCGCGAGCGGGTCGTCGAGCGGGACGTAGAGCGAGCCGGCCGGGACGGTGCGGGTCTCGACGCCGCGGGCGATCTTCGCGGTGAGGCGGACGCGCCCCTGGTAGGAGGCGGGAGCGAACTTCGCGTCGCTCGCGCGGTAGGTGCCGACGGCGAGCGTGCGCGGCTCGGAGAGCTTCGTGAAGCGAAGGCCGTGCGCCGTGAGCTTCTCCTCGATACCGGGCCAGCCGGCGGGGACGAGGTAGGCCGCGGGGCGCGGGGCGGTGAGGGTGGCCTTCGTGTGGCGATAGAACGGGAGCGGGACCTGGACCGGCTTCTTCGGGTCGTAGACGAGGCGCGGCCGGCCGGTGACGGGGGAGACGACCTGTTCCCAGGCGTAGGCGGGGAAGTCGATCGTCTCGGGGCGGGAGAGATCGGTCTCGCCCGCCAGGACGAACGGCGTGCCCGGTCGCGCGCCTTTTAGCGCTGCCTTCGCGGCCGCGCGTGCCGTCTTCAGCGGCGCCGGGTCGCGTCCCACCCGCGAGAGGAGCGCCGAGAGGAACGCGGCGTTCGCGCGGACCCGCTCGCCGTACGGCTTGAGCGCGTGCATCTCGACGAGGACCGAGGGGATCGACCGGAGGGGCATGTAGCAGGTGCCGTAACGCGGTTCGGTCGGCCCGGGGTCGATCCCCTTGTGCGGTTCGAGCGGGTCGACCCACTCGACGTAGGGCGAGGTCTTCCACCCCTTCTCCTCGACCTCGGCGAGGGCCGGCCGCATCACGGTCTCGAGCCAGGAACGGAGCGGCTCGGGGGTCGCCGGCTCGCCGCCGTAAGAGACGGTGACGGTGACCTGGGCGTCGGAGCCGTCGGTGACGTGGTCGTCGACGAAGAGGTCGGGGTCCCACGCGGCGACGAGGGAGAGGAGCGCGCGCGTCTCCGGGGCGTCGGCCTTCAGGAAGTCGCGGTTCAGGTCGAGGCCCTGGGCGGTCGTCCGGAAGCCCATTCCGTCCGCGGGGCCGTCCTGGTTCGGGCGGGCCCACTTCGAGGAGCGCTCGTGGCCGTCGACGTTGTAGATCGGGACGACGAGGAGCGTCATCGTGTCGAGGAGGTCGGGGCGGTTCCCGAGCGCCATGTCGCGCAGCAGGATGAGGCAGGCGTCCTTGCCGTCGATCTCGCCCGAATGGATGCCGTTCAGGACGAGGACGACCGGTTTGCCCGCCTTCGCCGCCGCCTCGGGGGTGAACGCCTTCTCCTTCGAGGCGACGACGATCGGCATCGGCCGCCCCTGCGCGGAGGTGCCGTAGAAGGAGAGCGAGAGGAACGGCGAGGTCTTCTCGAGGCGGCGGAGGAACTCGAGCGTCTCGTCGTAGGACGGCGTCCCCCGGAAGTTGTTCAGCTCGGCCTTCGTCCAGTGGTCGGGCTGGATCGGCACGAGAGGCCGCTCCTCGGCCGCGAGCGGAACGGCGAGGAGGCCGGAGAGGAAGAGGAGGGGAAGACGGGCCGTGCGGGCGGGGCGCGATGCCGGGCGCATGGGAAGAGGTTAGCGCGGGCGGCCCGGCGG
Organism: Thermoanaerobaculia bacterium; assembly: GCA_017999215.1. Lineage (GTDB taxonomy): Bacteria > Acidobacteriota > Thermoanaerobaculia > UBA5066 > UBA5066 > UBA5066. The sequence continues at coordinate 680 of JAGOBQ010000655.1, read as the reverse complement.
ATGCTCCGGTGGGCGGTCCGTGAGGCCGATGGCGATGGCGCGCGGCTCTCCGTGCGCCGGTTCGACCCGCATTCCGATGACGCCGCCGTCGCCCGTCCCATCGCCGGGCCATGCGCCGTCGTTCACAACGGCGTAGGAAAGGAACGGCGCGTCGCCGGACGTCCGCGTGACGGTGACGACGAGCTCACGGCCGAGCGGCGCGCAGGGCGGGACGAGCGTGGAGAGCTGGAGGAAGCCGCGCGCGCCGATGAGGAGCGCGCTCTCCGTCCGGAGGAGCTCGCGGGTGCGGCCGTCGCGCACGTCGACGCGGAAGGCGACGGTCCCCGTCTCAGGCGCTCCGGCATTCACGATGGCGAGGTTCGTTCGCGCGACGCAGGCGGGCTGCGAGACGGGGAGAAAGACCGGGTCGCGCGCGAGGTCCTCTTCGTGCGCGGCGGGGAGGAAGACGCCGAAGCGCCCGGGGGCGCCGGCGGCGGGGGCCGTGACGCGGCTCCCGGCGAGGAGGCCTTCGACGTCGCCGCTCCCGACGGTGACGAAGAGCGCGCCCTCCAGGTTCGCGCCGCGCGGCGGGACGGCCGCCGGCTCGGCGGCGCGGAACAGGGCGACGAGGTCGTCGAGGAGGAGCTGCCCCGCGGCCGGGAGGGAGACGGAGAGCGACACGGAGCCGGTCGGGGTCGCGA
>JAGOBQ010000654.1 GCA_017999215.1 Thermoanaerobaculia bacterium | reverse complement strand
GTCTCGCGCGGCGCGCCCGGGCCGGTCCGGGCGACAGCCCGGACGACCGCGCTGCGCGGGGCGGAGCCCGCTTTCCTCGGCGACGAGGCCTGGCTCGTCCGGCGGGAGACCGGGAGCTTCCGCCTCGTCCGGGTCGGCCCCGACGGGGAGACCCCGGCCGGCACGATCCGGGAGGCCGACGTGAGGAGGCTCGCCGGGCGAACGACCGCGCCGCGCGTCTTCGCGGGCGCCCCTCCTTCCGTCCTCTTCCCCGGAGCGCGCGCCGAGGTCCTCTGGACCGCGCCCACCGGCCTCGTCGTCCCCGACCCTCTCGAGGCCTGCGGAGAGGGACGCTCCCGGTTCCTCTACCGCCACCCCGACGGCCTCCTGCGCGGGTCGATCCGGACCGCCCCCTCCGCGGATTCCTCGTGGGGCGGCGAGGCGCTCGCCGTCGCGGAGCTCTTCGACGGCGAGGGCCGTCTCCTCCGCTCCGCGCCGCTCGGCCGGTGGGCGGAGCTCTTCCCCCTTCCCGACGGCGGCCTCCTGGGCCTGGACGGAATGGAGGCCGCGCGGTTCGACGACCGATTCGTCGAGGTCTCGCGCACGGTCCTCCCGCTGGAGGAGGGCTCCGACGCGGAGGCGGCCACGCGGGTCGTCGAGCAGCTCCGGCGGCTCGAACGGCTCGGGGCGCGGGCCTCGGGAGCCGACTGGGCCGAGCTCGCTCTCCTGCCGGGGGCTCCGGCCGGGAGCCACGTCACTCTCGCGCGCCGCGACCCGGACGGGGCGCTGACGCGGCTCGCACGGGTCCCCGACGGTGACGCCGCCACCCCGCTCGCCGCGCAGGCGGTCGGGCAGCTCGTCGACCTCGTCGAGACGGAGGAGCGCCCCGCCTTTCGGCGCAGCCTGAGGGCGCTCGCCCAGGAGGGGGGGCCCGTCTGGCTCCGGCGAGCCGCCGCGTTCGTCCTCCTCGCCGGCCCCGGCGAGGCGCCCGCCTGGGCGCTCCCGACCGTGGCCGAGGCGGTGGCCGCCGGGACCGCCGGCGATGCGTACGAGCTTCCCGACGAGGCCTGGACGGTCGAGCTCGCGGAGCTCGTGACGGCGGTGGACCGGGCGCGGATCGACCGGAACGCGGCGGAGCGTCCGGAGCTCGCCGAGGCGCTTCTCGCCGGAAGCCTCGACGACGCCTTCTCGTCCTCGTTCGAGGAGCTCCGCTTCCACGCTCCGGCGCGCCTCTTCGCCCGGACGCTCCTCGACTGCGCCGCCGGGCCGCCCTCGGTCGCGGGGCTGCTCGCGCTGACCCGCGTCGCGGAGGCCGCGATCGAGGCGGCGCCCTCGCCCGCAGAGGTGCTCTTCGGCCGAAGCGACGAGACGAAGGCCGCGGGAGCCCGCGGCTCCCTCGCCGGGGCGCTGCTCGAGGCGCGGGAGTCGCCCGAGCCCTCCCTCCGCGCCGGGGCCCTCGCGCTCGGGCCGCTGGTCGGCCTCCCGCTCGACGCCGGCCGCTTTCGCTCCGAGGTCCTCCGCCGCCCGCACCTCGGCGCGCTGGCCGCGCTCGGCCTCCTCTCCGACCGCTCCCTGCCGCCCCGGAGCTGGGTCGGTCTCTTCGCCGAGCTCCTCGCGGAGGCCCGAGCCGCCTCGGCCGACCCTTCGGCCTGCGCCGTCAGCGGGTGGCCGCTCCTCCAGGCGGAGGGCGACGGGAGCCGGGACCGCTACTGCAACCTCTTCGCGATCGTCCGCTTCGCGGCGCTCGACCTCGGCGGCGAGGACGACCCGGCCGTCGTCTCGCGCGAGCGCGTCGCGCTTCTCGCCGAGCTCGCACGTTCGTCGTCGGCCCCGCCCGAGCTCCGCGCCGAGCTGAAGCTCGCCCGGGCGCTCCGCGGGACGGCCTCCGAGGACGAGGTCGCCGAGCTTCTCGACGAGAGGGAGCTCGCCTTCGCCTACCGGCGCATCGCGCTCGAGAAGGTGCGGCCGCCCGCGGCGCGCCTCTCCTCCCACCTGGAGCGGGAGCTCGCTTCGGGCCGGGTCCCCGTTGCCGAGCGCTCGACCTGGCTCGACGCCCTCGCCCGCCTCGATCCGGCCGCGGGCGACCGCGTCGCCGCCGAGGCGTGGGCGCGGGGGAGCGTCCCTCTCGACGGGGACGACGGGGAGGCGGGCGCCTTCTGCCGGGCGCTCGACGCCGACCGGGTCCGGCAGAGCGAGCCGCTCCGGAGGGCGCTCCGGGAGGCGCGTGCGCGCCCCGCCGCGAGCCTCGAGGCCGCCTCAATCCTCGCGAAGGCGGGCGACGCCGGTTCCGCCGGCCCGCTCGCGGACGCCCTCCTCGAGCGCTGCCCCGCCTGCACGTCCGCGTCGGAGCTCGCCGCGCTCTTCGGGCCGCTCGGAGAGGAGGGGCGTGCGGAGCTCGCCCGTCTCGTGGAGGAGACGCTTCCGTTCGGCGTCTCGCCGCTCGAGGCGCTCTTCGAGCTCGACCCGACGCGCGCCGAGACGCTGGCCCTCGACGACCTCGACGCGGCGCTCGAGAGGGGTTGCGTCCCGGAGCCGCTCGTCGCCGTGCTCCTCGGGAACGGCCTCGACCCGTACCCGAAGCTCCTCTCCGCGCTCGAGGAACGGGGCTGCGACCGGACGCGCCTGCGGCCCGGCGAGCCGGTGGCGGTCGGCCTGGCGCGTCCCTCGGG
>JAGOBQ010000123.1 GCA_017999215.1 Thermoanaerobaculia bacterium | reverse complement strand
GGACGAGGCGGCGGGCGGGCCAGACCGCCTGCAGGAGGACCGTGCCGGCGAGGATCGCCGTCGTCACCGCGGCGGCGGAGGTCGTGCGAGCCTCGTGAAGCTCCCGGCCGGGACCTCCGTCAGCCAGCGCGGGTAGAGGCTCATCGGCCGCCCGAGGACGTCCCATCCGACGAGCTCGCGGAAAATCGGCCGCACGTCGTCGCCGGCCACGCGGAGCCAGGCCGGCGCGACGTGGGTGACGGACCCCTCGACGCCGTAGACGAACGTGAGGAGGCCGCTCCGCGGGCCCGCCCAGCCGGCGAAGGCGCCCATCTCGACGAGCTCGAGGCGGCCCGCGTAGTTGTCGGCGATCCGCTCCCAGTCGCCTTCGAGGAACGCCGTCCTCACGAGGCCGACGCGGACCTCGCCGGGCAGCGCCGGCACGAGGGCGTCGAGGAAGTCGGCCTCGAAGCCGGCGACGAGGAGCCGGCGCAGCCCGGTGAGCGCCTCGAGGACGGGGCCCGGGTCGGAGGCCCGGGACGGGCGCCCTTCGAGCACCGCGGCCGCGACGGCGTCGAGGACCGGGAAGGGGCGGCCGAGCCGGTCGCTCAGCTCCGCGACGGCCTCCGGGCCCGAGGCCGAGGCCTCGCGAACGAACAGGCGGGAGGCGCTGCACATGCCGAGCTCGGCGGCCGCGGTCCGGAAGGCGTCCTCGAGACCCGGGGCGAAGAAGCTCATCGCCGCGCGGCGCGCCGGAGGAGGTCGTCGAGGATCGTCGCCATGAGGACGTTCGCGACGGCGTGCTGGGGCGGGCCGTCGGCGAGGCAGTCGACGATGGCGTCGAAGTCGCGGCTCCCGCGCGGCGCGAGGCGCTCCACGGCGCGTTCCGGCAGGCGGATCGGGTAGACGGCGTCGTCGTCTCCGTCCGGGCGGAGGTGGGGCGGGAGGCGCATCGGCACGGGGAGCCCGGGGCCGGGCTCCCCGTGCTCGGGGGAGAGCGAGAGGGCGCGCGCGAGGTCGCCCAGGAGCCGGAGGAGGACGAAGTTCGCCCCTCGGTGGTGAAGCGGCCCCTCCTCGACGAGGCACCGCGTCAGGAAACGGCGGTCCTCCGGGTCGGGGATCCACGGCCCGAGGATCGCGTCGATCTCCTCGGGCCGGATGAAGCGCGTCACCGCGGACTGCGAGCGGTGATGATGCGGCGGGTGGGGCATCGCGAGGACGATAGCAGCCCGGCCCGGGGGCCTTGCGGGACGCCGGGCCGGGCGCGCGCCGGTCCCCTCGCCGGCTCTCCCTCAGTCGCGGGGAGGCGCCCCGCTCGGGCTCACGCGATGGCGCCGACGGGCGGCGGACCGGGCGTCTGCCCGCGCCGGGTCGCCTGGAACGAGAAGACCATCGCGAGGTTCGTGACGACGAGGACGACGAACGCGTAGAGCGGGAAGCTCTCCGACCCCGGGAGCCCCGCTCCCATCGCCTCGAAGGCGAGGACGGCGGTGACCAGGCCGCGCGGGAAGAGAGCGGCGACGTCGTTCGTCTCGGTCCGCGTCAGCGGCAGGAGGCCGACCCGGTTCACACCGACGATCGCCGCGCGCCGGCCGAGGACGCAGATCGCGGCGAAGGCCACCGCGGCGGCGCCCGCCCTCGGCGTGATCCCCCTCCAGTCGACCACGACCCCGAGGAAGACGAAGAAGAACGTCAGGACGACGAACGTCGTCTGGCGCATGAAGCGGTGGATCGCCTCGCGCATCTCCTCGAAGCTCCTCACGTCCTGCTCCGGGAGCTCCCGCCGGAAGGCCCGCTGCATCAGGACGGGCTCGTTCGCGAGGACGATCCCGAAAGCGACGACGGCGACGGCCGAGGCGCCGCCGAGGACCTTCACGGAACCGTCGAGGAGGAGGGCGACCCCGAACGTCAGGGCCTCTCCGAGGCGCAGGGCTCCCGTTCCCGAGGCCCAGCGGAGGTAGCGGCTCCAGACGAGGCCCACCCCGACGGCGACCGCCGCTCCCACGGCGAAACCGACCACGGTGGACCGCAGGACGAGAGAGGGGACCGACTGGCCTGCGAGGGCGCCGATCGCGATCTCGACGCCGAGGATTCCGAGGACGTCCGCGACGGCGGCGTCGAGGACGAGGCGGGTCCGGAGCTCCGTCCCCAGTCCGAGGGTCCCGAGGACGGGGAGGACGACGGCGCTCGACGGCACGCCGAGAAGCGACCCGAGGGCGAGCGCCGAGGGCCCCGGGAGACCCAGGACGCCGTGGGCGAGGAGGGCGATCGTCCCGGCCGTGAAGAGGAAGCTGAGGACCGCCAGGAGCGTCCCGGCCGCGAGCCCCCGGATCGACTCGTCGAGGTCGAGGTCGAGGCCGCTCTCGAAGAGGATCGTGACGAGGGCGAGGCCGCCGAAGTAGGGGGCGGCCCTGAGGAACTCGGCGCCGGGGAGGATCTTCAGGACCGGCCCGAGGAGGACGCCGAAGAAGATGAGGAGGACGGCGGCCGGGACGCGGGTGCGCTGGAACAGGACGTCCGCCGCATACGAGAGGACGAGCAGCGCTCCCAGCAGCCAGAGGAACGCCGATGGAGTCACCCGGGCATTCTAGGGGAACGGTATCGGCTCGCGCCGGCCCCGATCTTCGCCCGCAGGCTCGGTTTCGCCCCCCTCGCGGTCGCTCACGAGGCCACGGCCTGTCGAAGGCGCGAAGAGGCGGGCGGCTCCTGCCGCTCGCCTCTTCGAAGAAGGCTCATTCAGAGGTCCCGGACGTCAGGGCGTGCTGCTGGCTCCGGACCCCGGGCCGGTTTCGTCGTGGCTCCGTCGCCGCGGGCGCGACCTCAGCCGCGCCCGCCGCGTCCGCCGCGCCGTCCGCCGGAGCCCTGGCTGCCGGAGCCCGCGTTCCCCCGCGGCCCGGTCCCGTCGCAGCTTCCGGCGCCCGCCGAGCCGCGCCCGGCCTTCCTGCCGTAGCCGGTGCCGTCCTTCGGCCCGTTGCCGCCATTCCCCGTTCCGTTGCCCGGGCCGGCGCCTTCGCCGGCGTTCGGGTTCTCGCCGCGGTAGGGGGTGCCGTAGCCGGTGCCGTCCTTCGGGGCGGGCGCGGCGCCCGTCCCGTCGCCGGGGCCGAGCTGGCGCTTGGTGCCGGCCTTCGCGGCACCGCCGTTTCCGGCGCCCTGCTGCTGTGCGTCGGCGGGAAGGGCGAGCGTGCCGGCGAGGAAGAGAGTGCCCACGAGGAGGGCCGAGAGCTTCCGGGTGCTGTTCATCGTCGTGACTCCTTTCGGGTCGTCCGGCTCGGCCTCATCGGCGTCCGGTTCTCACCCCTCCTTCACAAGCTCCGTGCCACGCCCGACCCGCAATCCGCGGGGACGAGGAAAGCCCCTCGGTTCAGAGGCTTGCGGGAGAACGGAGGTCTCGAGATCGCCCGGGCGAGGCTGCAGGCGTTGCAGGCCGGGACGAGACGCTGCAGGCCGGACGGGTCGCGCGGCCCGGACAGCCTCCCGGCGGCCGCCGCGAAGAATCGCCCGTCCGCGAGCTCTCCGGCTACTGCGGAAGGAGCGTGCGGGGATCGCTCGTCTTCTCGTCGATCACCGAGGCGTACGCGGCGAACGCGCCTCCCGCGGTCGGCGTCGAGAGGACGAGGCGGGCCCCGGAGACGTCGCCGTTCACGCCGAGCGCCCGGACGACGCGCGTCAGCTGCGTCATCCCGAGCGGCGGGAGCGGCACGCGGCGCGAGCCGAGGAGAGCGCCCGCCTCCGAGAGGAGCGAGACGTCGACGTCGCAGGCGGCCTCACCGCCATTGGCGAGGACGAGGTTCGTCCGGAAGGAGGCGTCCTCGCGGATCGCCGGGATCGTCCGCGACGCGCTGCCCCGGATCAGCTCCGCCTCGGCGAAGAGGGGGACCGACTGCCCGTAGGTCCCGCCGCCGCCCGGGGTGAAGGTCTGGCTCGTGACGACGAGGTCCGGGCTCGCGGAGCGAAGCTGGACGGCTCCCCACGCCTCCTCGAGGCCGAAGACGGAGCCGAGGAGATCGGCCCGCGTCGCGGAGGAGCCGGCCGCGAGGCGGAAGGAACGCTCCGGGCCGTTTCGTCCGTCGGCGTCCTGCCCGAGGAAGCGGAGGTACAGGGTCGCCTCGGAATCGCCCGCGTTCGCGACGGTCAGGTCGGTCTTCCAGAACGCGCCGCCGTCGCCGCGCACCCGAGCGCCCGACGCCAGCAGCCACTCGTGGCAGGAAGGACCCGGCCCCGGCTCGCACGGATCCGCCGGCAGGCCGGACGCCTGCCAGCCGAGCTCGACGACCTCGAAGTCGGAGACCTTCAGGCTCGCGAACGCGGGGTTCAGGACGTCGTTGTCCCAGCGCGGGTCGTAGGTCCCCTGGACGTACATGTCCGAGCCGTTGTCGGCGAGGATCAGGCCGTAGGTCTTCATCGCGTTGAAGATCCGCCGCACCGGCTCGGGGAACTCCGAGAGGTCGCGTGACGCCTTCAGCCGGAGGCGGGTCCCGAACGGGGGCGCGCCGGGAGTCGACCCCGCCCGGTGGGAGGCGGGAAAGACGTAGCCATTCGTCGCCCGGACGGTGAAGCGGAAGGCGTGGCGGATCGGCTCGTTTCCGAAGACCTCGTCGTACCTCACGAGGCCCGGGAGGATCGCGAGGCCGGCGGCGTCGGCGCTCGTCCAGCCGTCGGGGCGGCGCAGGTTCGCGTCGAGCGGGAAGACGGCCCCGGAGCCGGCGCGCCAGGCGCAGGAGGGGGAGCCCTCCGGCTCGCAGCGGGTGTCCCACGTCTCGAAGAGGAGGCGGTTGTCGCGGTCGACGATCAGGAGGTGCTTGTCGCCTCCCGCGCCCGAGCTCCCGGGCCACCCCCCTTCGAGCCACTTCGGCTCCGTCTTCGCCTCGAGCGGGATCGGGTAGCCGGCGGGACGGCCGGGGGCGCCCGGGTCGCTCTCGTCGTCGTAGTCGAAGGCGACCGGCACGAGCGGCTGGGAGCCGGGGACGACGAGGTAGGGCATCCCGTAGATGTCGGGGCCGCTCGCCGACGCGTCCCCTCCGAAGTCCGGGTGGAGCCCCCGGCTCGTCCCGATGAACGCGAGGATCGCCGCCTCGTTCGGGTCGCGCGGCGCCGCGCTCACGTCGACGTTCCACCAGTTGTCCGGCGGAAAGAGCGGGAGAGGCCCGGGGAGGGGTCCGTTCCGGACCGGCTGGCCGGCGAGCGGGGACGCGACGAGCGAGACGAGGAGCGCGGCGGCGCGGACGGCGGCCGATCGGGGCGCACGGGTCTCTGGCATGGTCCCTCCGTATGGAAGTGAGGGACACCTAACGTTTCGGGCCCCCCTCCGCGTCGCGACGCCGTCCCGATCGGATGGTCCGGTGACGCACCTCACCCGAAACGGAAAGGGGTGCGCGTCCGTAGAACTCTCCTGCAATGAAGCTGGCACTCCTCCCCCTCGCCGCCGCCCTCCTCGCCCAACCAGCGCCCGCTCAGCCGGGACCGGGGGTCGCAGGAGCCGCCCCGAAACAGCCCGGACCCGGGATCGCCGAGGCGCCCGCCGTCCGGAAGACCCCGGCCCCGCCCGTCTACGACGAGGCGGCCGACGCGAAGGCCGACGTCGCCGCGGCCGTCGCGAAGGCGAAGAAGGAGAAGAAGCGGGTCCTCGTGACGCTCGGCGCGAACTGGTGCGGCTGGTGCCGCGCCCTCGACCGGCTCTTCACGAAGGACGAGACGGTCGCCGCGCAGCTCGCGGCGGGTTACGTCCCGGTCAAGGTCGACGTCGGACGGATGACGAAGAACCTCGAGCTCGCCGCCACCTGGGGAGCCGATCCGAAGACGGGCGTCCCGCTCCTCGTCGTCCTGGACGGGAACGGGAAGGCCGTGAAGGTCCAGGAGACCGGTTCCCTCGAGTCCGGCAAGCGTCACGACCCGGAGAAGGTGATCGCCTTCCTGAAGGCGAACGCGGGGGTCTGAGGGGCGCAGCGGCGGGCCGAAAGCTCCGCCGCTCGCCTTTCGCGGCCCGATCTGCTCTCTCTCTTCGCACGGCGGCGTCACGCGACGCCGCCGTGCGACATTACCCTCTCGTGAGCAGCCCTCCTGAAGAGGTCCCCGGAGCGTCGGCGGCTCCCGTGGTCGACGAGGCGCTCCGGATCGGCTCTTCCCTCCGCGCCTTCCTGGAGCGCCGGGGCCATGGCGAGGACGCCCGCGACCTGGTCCAGGATCTCTTCGTCCTCCTCCTGAGCCGGCCCGGGCGGTTCGGCGCCCCGGCGCCTGGCCCGTTGCGGTCTCTCCTCTTCGCGATCGCCTGGCGGATCGGCGCGAACGCCTCTCGGCGACGGCGCGTCGCCGCCGAAGTGACTCGGGGAGAGGAGCTCCGGGCGATGCACGACCTCGATCCGGAATCGCGCGCCCTCCTCGCGGAGCGCGCGCGTCGCGCCGCGGCGGCGCTCGAGTCCCTCCCCGAGGGGACCCGGCACGCGCTTCGGCTCGTGGCCGACGAAGGGCTCACCCCGACGGAGGCCGCACGGGCGCTCGGCATCGGGGAGGAGGCGCTCCGCGCGCGGCTCTGCCGAGGCCGCCGCCGCATCGCCGCGATCCTGGAGGAAGAACCGTGAGCTGTCCCGACCTCGACCGCCTCGACGACACCGCCCTCTCTGCGCATCTCTCGACGTGCACGGCCTGCGCCTCGACGGCGGAGCGGGACGCGCTCCTGGCCGACCCGCTCGTCGCCGCCGAGGCCTCGCTCCTCCGTTTCCGCCGTGTGCGGCGACAGGCGGCCTCGGGCCTCCTCGCCGCCTCCCTCGTCGCCGTCGCGCTCCTCGCCGTCGCTCTCGCGCGCCGGCCCGAACCGCCGGTCGTCTACCTCATCCAGGGGGACGAGACCGGCGTCGTCCTGACCGGGCCCGACCTCGTCCGCCGCGCCGAATCGCTCCCGGCGCCCCGTCCCACGAAAGGAGACAGGCTGTGATTCTTCCCGTTCTCGTCGCTGCCGCCCTCGCGGGCGCGCCCGCCGTCGAAGCCGCTCCCGCTCCTGCCCCGATCGAAACGGACGTGCAGGACCGCCTCGACGAGCCCATCGCCCTGCAGCTGAAGGACGCCTCCGTCGTCGACGTCCTCGAGAAGATGGCCGACCTCCTCGAGGTCACGCCGATCCTGGACCCCGGCGTCGGCGGCCGGTTCAGCGTGGAGCTTCCGAACGTGCCGCTCCGGAAGGCCCTCGAGATGATCGGACAGGCTGCGAACGTCGACATTACGGTCTCGTCGAAGGTCCTCCGCGTGCGCGCGAAGGCGAGCGCGAGGGCGGCCGGATCGGTTCCGCCGCCGACGACGGCGCCGGGGCCCGCCCCGCTCGGCGGCGCACTCCGCTTCTGGCTCGACGGCACGGGCGAGCCCCCGGTCACCGTCCGCGTCCCCGAATTCGTCGGCCGGGTCGAAGTGCCCGGCTGCGCCGAACCTGTGACTGTCGGCCGCCTCGGGCCGTACGGGGGAGCGACGGTCGGCGTCGCTCTCGCCGCCGTCGATCCTGCGGGTGGAGGTGCGAAGGGGAGGATCCTCGGCGAAGCCGCCGCCTCCGGGACGAAAGTGTGGCTCGCCGGCTGTGATCCCCGCCTGCTCGTGGAGGTCGGAGATCCGCTGCCCGGAGCGGTGTTGAGAGAGCCCCTCCGCGTCCCGAAGCCGGAGCCGCTCGTCCTGACGATGAAGCTCCTCGAGAGGACGGAGGACGGTGAGGAGAGCCTCTCCGAGCCGAAAGTCGCTTTCCGCTCCGACTCCGGCTTCATTTCGAAGTCCGGCTTCGAGGCGGGACCGAAGGACGCCTTCAGCCAGGTCGCCGAGATTCACGGACTGCCTCTGGATCTTCGCGCGGAGGACGAGAGCCTTCTCTTCGCCGTCTTCGCGGCGGTGACGCGGACGCCAGCGGGAGGCGGCCCGGTCCTCCTGGCGCGGCGGGCGGAGACGTTCCGGCTGCAGATGGGCAAGCCGCTCCGCTGGACGATCGACTCGAGCTGGGACGGCGGGCGGGCGGCGATCGTCCTCGAGCTCACGGTCGATCGGATGCCGGCGCGACGCTGAGCGACCCTACTTCAGCCACCTCGCGAGCCAGCCCAGCACCTCGCCGTACCAGTGCTTCGCGTTCGTTCCCTTTAGGACCCAGTGGTTCTCGTCGGGGTAGGCGACGAGGCGGGCGGGCACTCCCTTGGCCGTCAGGACGCCGTAGAGCTCGAGCCCCTGGGTGATCGGGACCCTGTAGTCCTTCTCGCCGTGGACGACGAGCATCGGCGTCTTCAGGCTCGCGGCGTAGCGGTTCGGGCTCCAGCGCTCGATCGCCGAGGGGTTCGTGAACGGATAGGCGCCGTAGGAGTGCTGGCGGCCGTAGGCGTAGTCCGACGCAAACTGCCCGAGGAGGCTGTAGATCCCGGCGTGGCTCACGAGCGTGGCGAAGCGATCGGTCTGGCCGGCGATCCAGTTCACGAGGTAGCCGCCGTACGACCCGCCGGCCGCCGCGATCCGCTTCGGGTCGACCGAGCCCTCGGCGACGAGGAAGTCGGTCGCGGCCATGACGTCCTGGAACGGCTTGTCGCCCGGGGCGCCCAGGATCGACTCGACGAACGCCTGCCCGAAGCTCGAGGAGCCGTGGAAGTTGACGAGCGCGACGACGTAGCCCGGGGCGGCGAAGGCGTGGGCGTTCCAGCGAAGGTGGAACTCGTCTCCCGAGGTCCCGATCGGCCCGCCGTGGACGACGTGGACGAGCGGGTACGTCTTCCCCTTTTCGAAGCCGGGCGGATGGACGACGAACATCTGGACGTCGTCGCCGCCGGCCCCCTTGAAGACGACCTCGCGCTCCTCTCCGAAGTCGATCCGATCCATGAGGCCGTCGTTCCAGGAGGTGAGGTCGCGGAAGCCGGAGCCGTCGAGCTTCACCGCGGCGAGCTCGGCCGGCCGGCGGAACGTCGTGTAGGTGAAGACGAGGCTCGAAGGCCCCGAGACTTCGACGGCCGTCGCGCGGCCCCCCTTCCAGACGAGCCGCGGCGCTCCGCCCGAGACCGGCAGCGACCAGACGTGCGTCCGGGCGCGGTCCTCGGCGAGGAAGACGAGCGTCCGGCCGTCGGGGGTGAAGCTCCATCCCTGGGGGACGCGGTCCCAGCTCTCCGTGAGGACCTTCGCCCTCCCGCTCGCGACGTCCAGGAGAGCGAGACGGGTCCGGTCGGGCCAGCCGTCGGCCTTCGCCTCGCGCCCATACGCGATCGTCCGGCCGTCGGGGGAGAAGACGGGTGAGGAGTCTTCGGCGGGATTGTCGGCCGTCAGGTTCCGCGGTGTTCCGCCGCCGGCCGGAACGAGGTAGAGGTCGGTGTTCAGGGTGCGGTACGGGAGCTCCGTCGAGTTCGCCGCGAAGACGACGGAGCCGTCGGGCGCGACGTCGAAGTCGAGGCCGTCGCCCTGGCCGCCGAGACGCTTCATCCCGGGCGTCAGGTCGGTGACGGCGCGGGTCGCGAGGTCGAGCGAGAAGAGGTGCGGCCACTCGTCCTGCTCGACCCAGTGGTCCCAGGAGCGGACGAGCCGGCG
>JAGOBQ010000653.1 GCA_017999215.1 Thermoanaerobaculia bacterium | reverse complement strand
CCTCGAACGCGAGGCGCTCCCCCTCGATCCCCTGCTCGCGGAGGAGGTCGGCGACGACGCGGGCGCGCTCCCGCGAGACCTTCCGGTTCACGCCGGCGCTGCCGCTGGAATCGGTGTGCCCCTCGACCCGAACGGTCAGGCCGGGGCTCATCAGGAGGATCCCCGAGAGCTTCCCGATCGTGACCCGCGCGGCGGGCACGAGAGTCGCCCGCCCCCCTTCGAAGGAGGCGCCGGGAAGGCTCACGACGAGGCCGCGCTCCGATCGTGTCGTCGGCGCCACCTTCCCGAGCGCGCTCTCGAGCCGCGAGGCGAGGGCCGCACGCTCCTCCTCGAGGGCGGCCTGCCGCTCGCGCAGCGCGCTCCGCTCCTCCTCGAGCTGGGCCCGGGCGAGCTCGAGGGCCGCGGAAGCCTGTCGTGTCTGCTGGAGGTCGAAGGCCGCCTTCCGGCGGAGCTCCTCGACCTCGGCGAGGACCGCCTCCGCCTGTCGGCGGCGCTCGGCTTCGTCTTCGGCCCGGGCCTTCCGGGCCGCTTCCTTCGCGCGCTCTTCCGCCTCGAGCCGGGCGGCCTCCTCGGCGGCGCGCCGCCGCTCGACCTCCCGGATCGCCTCGGCGGCGAGCGCCGTGGCCCTTCGGGCTTCGGCGAGGGGGGCGGCGGCGCGGCCGTCGCGCGGGGCGCTCTCGGCCTGCGCGAGGGCGAACCGGGCCTCGCGCACGGTGCGCTGATCGGGGTCGCCCGCCTTCAGCCTCTCCGCCCTCGCGAGGACGGCCCGGGCCTGAAGCAGCTCGAGCGGTTCCCCGCCCGCCCACTCGGCCGTCGCGATGGAGGGAGTCGCCGGCTTCGCCTCGCCCGAAAGCCGGGCGAACGTGAACGGCTCGCTTCGGGCCCTTTCCGGCTTCGGGGCTTCACCGGTGAAGACGACGACCTCGGAGGGGCTCGCGACGGCGGGGTCGGGCTCGGCGGTGACGAGCAGGCCGAAGCTCCTCCGGCCGGTCGAGTAGTCGGCGCCCCCCTTCGCTTCGCGAGTGAAGAGCTCGCCGAGGTTCTCGACGGCGCCGTCCGGCGCGACGGCCCAGAGGACGTACGACGTCAGGTCGCCTCCGAAGAGAATCGCCGGCTTCATCCGCTTCCAGGAAAGGGCGATCCGGGTCCGCGCCCCCTCGGCGCGAACCTCGCCCTCGAGCGTGGCGCCCGCGGGGGAGCGGCCGGTGCCGGCGAAGGGGACGTCGACGCGGACCCCTTCGGGGAAGGTCACGGCGTGGAGGAGGACCTCCGCCGCGAACGCGGGAGGCGCGAGCGCGAGGAGCGCGACGGCGAGGGCGAGGACGGCCGCGCGAAGCGGGCGCAACGCCTCAGCCCTCCGTCTCCCGGCGGAGCGCGTCGAACTTCAGGAGGTCGAAGAGGAACTTCGGCAGGTCGGCGAGCGGGAGCTGCGTCGCCCGGTCGGACTTCGCGTGGGCCGGGTCGTCGTGGACCTCGAGGAAGTAGCCGTCGACTCCGACGGCGGCCGCGGCGCGGGCGAGGGCGGGGGCGTACTGCCGCGCCCCGCCCGTCTCTTTCCCGAGGCCGCCCGGGAGCTGGAGGGAGTGCGTCGCGTCGTAGATCACCGGGGCGCCCAGCGCCCGCATCATCGGGAGGGAGCGGAAGTCGACGACGAGGTTGTGGTATCCGAACGTCGACCCGCGTTCGGTCAGCAGGACGTTCGGGTTCCCGGCGCCGCGCACCTTCGCGACGATCTGCGCGCAGTCGTCGGGGGCGAGGAACTGCCCCTTCTTCACGTTCACGGCGCGCTTCGTCCGCGCCGCCGCGACGAGGAGGTCCGTCTGGCGGCAGAGGAAGGCCGGCACCTGGAGGACGTCGGCCACCTCGGCGGCGAGCTCGCACTGCTCGGCCTCGTGGACGTCGGTGAGGATCGGGAGGTCGAGCTTCTCCTTCACCGCCGAGAGGACGTCGAGCCCCTTCTCGATCCCGGGGCCGCGGAACGAGTCGCCCGCGGAGCGGTTCGCCTTGTCGAACGACGCCTTGAAGACGAGCCGGTCGGCGACGCCCGCGGCCTCGAAGACGCCCTTGATCGCTTTCGCCATCTTCAGCGTGTGGGCGCGCGATTCGATGACGCACGGCCCCGCGAAGAAGACGGGGCGGCAGCGGTCTCCGGCGGAGAGGTAGGGGGTGATGGAGGCGTGGACACGCATCGCGCCGATCGTAGCCCGGAGGCCGAGCGCCGGCGAGGCGGAGTCGGCCGCGCCGGGACGCGCGCGGCCGGTCGGCGCCCGGGAGCGACTCGGCCATGTACGATCCGCCGAAGGCTCGGCCTCCCTCCGGCCCGCCGCCCCCCCGACCGGGGCGCGCCCGCCGGAGGAATCCCCCGGAGGCCGGGCGCGAAGGAGATTTCGATGGCCGACGACGCCCTCCGCCGCCTCGCGGCGAACACCCTCCGGACGCTCGCGATGGACGGCGTCCAGAAGGCGAATTCCGGGCACCCCGGGATGCCGATGGGGATGGCCGACGTGGCCACCGTCCTCTTTACCGAGTTCCTGAAATTCAGCCCGAAGAGCCCGTCCTGGCTCGACCGCGACCGCTTCGTCCTCTCGGCGGGGCACGGCTCGATGCTCCTCTACGGCCTCCTCCACCTCTCGGGGTACGACCTGGCGCTCGACGACCTGAAGG
>JAGOBQ010000652.1 GCA_017999215.1 Thermoanaerobaculia bacterium | reverse complement strand
CCTGCGGGGTTTGCGAGGTTTGGGGTCACGGGGTCTTGGGTCAGGCGTGAAATCGTGTAGTGTTAAAACACTACACGATTTCACGCCTGACCCCATCCCTGGGGACCCCTTCCCTGTGCCCTCTTCCTCCGGGGCGGGCGACGCCCCCGCGGGCCCGGAGTCCGTTCGACCGCCGGAGGGGTCCGGCGTTGTCGGAGCCGGGCTCGAGACCTGCGCGCGGAAGGCGTCGGCGACGACCGACCTCACGTACTCCTCGATTCCTCGCAGGAAGGAGCCGAGGTCTCCGTCGCCTTTCTGAAGGCGAGCGAGCTCTGCCTCCCAGCGCCCCGTCAGGGCGGGGCTCTTCACCGACTCCGGAACGAGACCGACGAGGCGGATCCCCTTCTCCGTCGCGACGAGAGCCTTCCCGTCGCGCTCCGCGTAGCCGCGCGCGAGCAGGTTCTCGAGGACCTCGGCGCGCGTCGCCGGCGTCCCGAGACCGTTCTCCTTCATCGCCTCGGCCAGCTCCTTCTCGTCCAGCGTCCGCCCCGCCGTCTCCATCGCGGTCAGGAGCGACGCGTCGGTGAGCCGTTTCGGCGGCCGGGTCCTCTTCTCGACGCTCGCGGCGTCGACGACCTCCTTCTCCTGCCCCGTCGCGAGGCCCGGCGGGAGCTCGGCGTCCTCTTCGTCTCCGCCCTTCCCGCGACGCGTCGCGTCGGGCTCGACCGCCTTCCATCCGGGAGCCAGGACCATCGTCCCGGCCGATCGGAAGCGGTCGACGACCCGTCCGTCGCCGCCGGAATCCGGCAACCTTTCGACCGTCCGGGGAGATGACACCTCCGTGACGACGGTCGTCGTCGCGGCGACGTGGTCGTCGTGCCACGCCGCGAGGAGGCGCCGCACGACGATGTCGTAGAGCGCCTTCTCGTCTCCCCCGAGCCCGCGCGGCACGTGGGGAGTCGGGACGATCGCGTGGTGGTCGCTCACCTTCGCGTCGTCGACGAAGCGCGGGCCGAGCGGCCGGGCGGCCGATCCTCCCGCGAAAAGCCGCCCCCACTCCGGCTCGAGCGCCGCGAGGACCGCCGGGAGCGCCGCCGCCACGTCGCGCGAGAGGTGCCGGCTGTCGGTCCTCGGGTAGGTGATCGCCTTCCTCTCCTCGTAGAGGCGCTGCGCCACGTCCAAAGTCTTCTTCGCGCTCCAGCCGAGGAGCCGGTTCGCGTGCCGTTGCAGCTCGGTCAGGTCGAAGAGCTGCGGGGGCGGAACCCTTCGCGTCTTCGACTCGACCGACGCGACGGCGGCCCGCCCCTCCCGCACGCGCGCGACGATCGCCTCCGCCGCGACGCCGTCCTTCGGGAGACGCTTCCCGCCCTCCTCCTTCGTCGCTGGTTCGAACCAGGTCCCGCGGTAGCGGCCCGACTCCCCTTCGAACGTCGCGACGACCTCCCGGTACTCCTCGGGGACGAACGCCCGGATCGCGAGCTCGCGCTCCACGAGGATCGCGAGGGTGGGCGTCTGGACGCGGCCCACCGTCAGCGGCTCCCCGTGCGCGAGCGTGAAGGCCCGCGAGAAGTTCATCCCGACGAGCCAGTCGGCCCGGCTCCGTCCGCGCGCCGCGTCGGCGAGCCGGTCGTAGTCCCTCGCCGGCTTCAGCCTCGCGAGCCCGTCCCGGATCGACTCGGGTGTGAGCGACGAGATCCAGAGCCGTTTCACCGGCTTCGTGCAGCAAGCGGTCTCGTAGAGCTGGCGGAAGATGAGCTCCCCCTCCCGTCCGGCGTCCGTGGCGCAGACGACCTCCGACACGTCCGGGTCGGAGAGGACGCGGCGCACCGCCGCGAACTGATCCGCTGCGCGGTCGAGGACGACGAGAGGCCACGTCGAGGGGAGCATCGGGAGACGGTCGCGCCTCCAGGCCTGCCACTCGGGATTCATCCGTCCCGGCTCCGCGAGCGCGACGAGGTGGCCGACGGCCCAGGTCACGATCCAGCCGTCGCCGACGAGACAGCCGTCTCCTCGGCGGGTCGCCCCGACGACGGCTGCGAGGTCCCTCCCCACGCTGGGCTTCTCCGCGACGATCGCCACGGTCCGGCCGTTTCGTCCCGTGGCCTTTCCTCTCGGCGGCCCCGGCTCTCGCCGGACCCGTCCTCGCTCGACCAACGAAGTCCTCCGTCGGCCCCGTCCCGGGCCGCCGGCGGACGATAGAGCATCCGGGTCGCGCGACGGCGCGCCTGATCCGGAGCGCGCTACCGTGCCGCGAGGACGCCGCCGCCCGCGAGGAGGCGCTCGGCCTCCTCGGCCGGCGCCGGGGGCGCGAAGAAGTACCCCTGCCCGAGATCGCAGCCCATCTCCCGAAGCGTCCTCGCCGTGGCGGCGTCCTCCACTCCTTCGGCGACGACGCCGAGGTCGAGGCTGTGGGCGAGCTGCACCGTCGAACGGACGACGGCGAGGTCCTTCCCTCCCGCTGCCATCCCGGCCACGAAGGACCGGTCGATCTTCAGGACGTCAACGGGGAGGCGCGTGAGGTAGGAGAGGGAGGAGTACCCCGTTCCGAAGTCGTCGATCGCGAGGCGGGCCCCGGAGTCGTGCATCCGCCCGAGCATCTTCAGCGCCGTCTCCGGGTCGGACATGCCGGCCGACTCCGTCACCTCCAACTCCCCCACCCCCGGCTCGACGCCGACCGCCTTCATGACCTCTTCCA
>JAGOBQ010000122.1 GCA_017999215.1 Thermoanaerobaculia bacterium | reverse complement strand
GCGCACGGAGCTCCGATTCGAGAGCAGCTCTCGACCTCTCGAGCTCCCCGAGACGCTCTTCGGCCTTCGAGAGACGGCTCCGGCCCACGAGAGAGACGACGAGCGAGACGACGGGCGCCAGGAGCAGCGCCATCCCCAGGAAGAGGAGGAGGACCTCCGTCACGCGAGCCTCATCGCCGGCCCGTGGCTACTCCTCGGAGAGCCCTTCGTCGTCGACGTCGCCCCCGAAGAAGAACGAGTCGCCGCAGGGGCGGCTGCAGTAGCTGCGGGAGCCGATCCGATACCGGCAGTAGCTGCAGTACCGCCGACCGCAGATGGGACAGGTCTCGAGCTCGGCCGTCTCGCAGATCCGCTCGCAACGCGAGCACTGGTCGGCGCGAACGCCTTCGTCTTCGTCGAGGAAGGGCATGGCGACATCATATCCCCGAGGATCTGCTACCATCCGCGGCTCTGCGGCCGGCTCGTGGCGATGTAGCTCAGTCGGTAGAGCGGGGGTCTCATAAGCCCTGTGTCGGCGGTTCGAGTCCGCCCATCGCCACCAACTCTCCCCGCCCGGCCCGCGTCGGCTACCCTTTCGGAGTGCAGACCCCCGTCCCGCCGGGCGGCTCCGAGCCCCTGCCCGACGCCTTCGCCCGCCACGTCGCCGCCTCGGGCATTCTGGAAGGGGCGACCGCCCTCGTCGCCGCCTGCTCGGGCGGGAGCGATTCGACGGCCCTCGCGCTCCTCTTCTCCCGGGAGGCGCGCCGCCGGACGGTCCCGATCGTCCTCTTCCACGTCGATCACCAGCTCCGGGGCGTCGAGGGGCACCGGGACGCGCGCGCCGCGGCCGACCTCGCGGCGTCGCTCGGCGCGTCCTTCGTCTTTCGGAGCTTCCCGATCCGCGACCTTCGGGAACAGGGAGAGAGCCTCGAATCGGCCGCGCGGCGCATCCGATACGAGTCCCTGCTCGCGCTCGGGCGCGACCTCGGCCCGGGAACGCTGCTCGGGACCGGCCACACGCTCGAGGACCAGGCGGAGACGGTCCTCCTGCACCTCGAGCGCCGTCTCGGCCGCGCGCGGGGGGGCATCCGGCCCCGTCGCGCGGACGGCGTCGTCCGCCCCCTCCTCCCGTTCCGGCGCGGCGAGCTCCGCGAATGGCTCCTGGCCGAAGGGGTCCCGTGGCGGGAGGACGCCTCGAACGCCGACGAGCGGTTCGCCCGGAACCGCGTCCGCCACCAGGTCCTCCCGGAGATCGAGGCCCGCTGGCCGGGAGCGACCGTCCGGCTCGCGAGGGCCGCCGGAGCTCTCACGGCGCGCCTCTCCGCGCTCGACGCGAAGACCGACGAGGCCCTCCGCGAGGCCGGCCTGCCGCTCGAGGGGCCCTGGCCCCGGCTCCTCCTCGAACGCCTCGGGAGGGAGGCGGCGGGCCGTCTCCTGATCCGCGCGGCCGGAGGAACGGGCCGCCCGCCCGGACGGGCCCAGGTCGGCCGCGTCCTCGACCGGCTCGCGGCCGGGGAGCCCTCGTTCCGGGAGTCGTTCGCCGGGCGCCGGATCGCCGCCGACCGGTTGACCGTTCGCCTGACGCCCCCTGCTAGACTGCTACCATGAACCTCCTCTACGACGAGCGGTTCTCTCCCGCCGAGATCGCTCACCGGGTCCAGTCGGTCGGCCAGAGGATCTCGAGCGACTTCCCGGAGAGCCCGATCGTCCTCATCGCGATCCTCAAGGGCGCGGCCGTCTTCGCGTCCGACCTGGCGCGCTCGCTTCCCCGCTCCGTCCGGCTCGAGTACATCGACGTGATCCGGGGGAGCGAGGAGGAGATCGTCGATTTCCACTTCGTGACGCCGTTCAACGTCCGCGGGGCCGACATCATCATCCTCAAGGACGTGATCCGGAGCGGCATCATCGAGACCTACCTCGCCGACCAGCTCCGCGAGGAGGGTCCGACCTCGATTCGCTTCGCCGCGATCGTCGACCGCCCCCAGGAGCGGAAGAGCTCGCTCCTCGTCGACTACGTGCTGTTCCCGTCGGAGGACGGCGTCCTCGTCGGATACGGCATGGAGTTCGCCGGCGAGGGGGGCAACTTCCCGTTCATCGCGAAGGTGAGGACGCCGGGCGATCCTCCCTTCGCGCTCGCCACCGGGCCGATCAAGGTCGTCCGGGGCTGAACTCGATGTCCCGCGGCGCTGACGCTCCGCGGGGGCGGCCCGGCGCCGTAGATTGCCGGGAAGGGTGACCTTTTGAGCACGACCGTCAAGAACGTCCTCCTCTGGCTGGTGATCCTCGTCGTCATCCTCCTCCTCTTCAAGGCGGTGGATTACGGCCGGACGGCTCCCCCGCTGAGCTTCACGGAATTCATGGAGATGGTCTCGAAGGGGGAGATCGACCGCGTCGTCATCCGGGGCGGCGAGGTGCGCGGCTTCAAGAAGGGCGTCCCCGAGGGGCGCGAGCCGTCCTACCGCACGTACTCCCCGCCGTACGACGACCTCGTCTCCGACCTCCAGAAGGCGAACGTGAAGATCACGGCGGAGGAGCCGCGCGACGGCGGCCTCTTCATGATCCTCCTCCAGTGGGCCCCGATCCTGTTCCTGATCGGCCTCTGGGTCTTCATCATGAGGCAGATGCAGACGGGCGGGAACCGCGCCATGGCCTTCGGCAAGTCGAAGGCGAAGCTCCTGACCCCGAACCAGAAGAAGGTCACGTTCAAGGACGTCGCCGGCTGCGACGAGTCGAAGGACGAGCTCTCCGAGATCATCGACTTCCTGAAGGACCCGGCGAAGTTCCAGAAGCTGGGCGGGAAGATCCCGAAGGGCGTCCTGATGATGGGCCCCCCGGGCACCGGCAAGACGCTCCTGGCGCGCGCGGTGGCCGGCGAGGCGAACGTCCCGTTCTTCTCGATCTCCGGTTCCGACTTCGTCGAGATGTTCGTCGGAGTCGGCGCGAGCCGCGTCCGCGACCTCTTCGAGCAGGGGAAGAAGAACGCCCCCTGCATCATCTTCATCGACGAGATCGACGCCGTCGGCCGCCACCGCGGCGCCGGCCTCGGCGGCGGGCACGACGAGCGCGAGCAGACCCTGAACGCGCTCCTCGTCGAGATGGACGGCTTCGAGGGGAACGACGGCGTCATCCTGATCGCCGCCACGAACCGCCCCGACGTCCTCGACCCGGCTCTCCTCCGTCCCGGCCGCTTCGACCGCCGCGTCGTCGTCGACCGCCCCGACGTGAAGGGGCGCGAGGGAATCCTGAAGGTCCACGTCAAGAACATCCCGATGTCCGACGACGTCGACCTCTCCGTCGTCGCCCGCGGCACGCCCGGCTTCGCCGGCGCCGACCTCGCGAACCTCGTGAACGAGGCGGCGCTGACGGCGGCCCGCGCCGACAAGAAGAAAGTCGAGATGGACGACTTCAACTACGCCAAGGACAAGGTCCTGATGGGGGCGGAGCGGAAGTCGATGGTCATGTCCGACAAGGAGAAGCGGAACACCGCTTACCACGAAGGCGGCCACGCCCTCATCGCCGCCTTCGAGGAGCACGCCGATCCGCTCCACAAGGTCACGATCATCCCGCGCGGCCGGGCCCTCGGCGTCACGCAGCAGCTGCCTCTCGAGGACAAGTACTCCTACAACAAGGAGTACGTCGAGGCGCGCCTCGCCGTCATGATGGGTGGCCGCCTCGCCGAGGAGGTCTGCCTCGGCCAGATCACGACGGGCGCCTCGAACGACTTCGAGCAGGCGACGACGATGGCCCGCCGGATGGTCTGCGAATGGGGAATGAGCGACCTCGGTCCGATGACGTTCGGTCACGAGGAGGGAGAGGTCTTCCTCGGCAAGGACTTCGCCCGAAGGGCCGACTACTCCGAGGACACGGCGCGGAAGATCGACGCCGAGGTGAACCGGATCATCACGTCGGCCTACCAGCGGGGCAAGCAGCTCGTCCTGGACAACCGTCCCGCCCTCGACGCGATCGCCGCCGAGCTCCTCGAGAAGGAGTCCCTCGACGGCGAGGAGGTCTACGTCCTCATCGAGAAGGTCTCCGGGAAGAGGGTCCCGCACACGATGAAGGCCCACCCGGAGGACGCCGCCCGCGGCGCGGCCTCCCCCGTCTCCGCGTTCGGGGCGACGCACGCGTCTCCGGACGAGGCGCCCCCCGCCGATCCCGTCCCGGCCTGACGGCCGGACCGCCCCGGCCATGTCGGCTCGAGAGCTGCGCCTCGGACGCCGGACGATCCGGTTCGGGCCGTCCGCGTCCGTCATGGCGATCCTGAACGCGACGCCCGACTCGTTCTCGGACGGCGGGCGCTTTCCCGCCGCCGAGGACGCCGTCCGGGCAGGGCTCGGGTACGCCCGCGCCGGGGCCGCCGTCGTCGACGTCGGGGGGGAGTCGACCCGCCCGAGAGGGGCGGCCTACGGCGCCGGCGCCGGGGAAGTCTCCCCCGCCGAGGAGATCGCCCGCGTCGTCCCGGTCGTCGCGGGGATCCGGACCGCCGACCCGGAGGTCCCGATCTCCGTCGACACGCGGCGAACGGCGGTGGCCCGCGAGGCGCTCTCGGCCGGGGCGGACGTCGTCAACCTCGTGGCGGGGCTCGATCCGCCGGCGGACCTCCTCGAGCTCGTCGCCGAGCGGGACGCGGCGATCGTCCTCGGCCACATGAGGGGGACGCCCGCGACGACGTTCCAGGTCTCGAGCTTCGGTCCCGACGTCGTGGCCGAGGTCGCGCACGACCTGGCCCGGGCCCGGCGGCGCTGCCTCGTCGCCGGCATCCGGCCCGACCAGATCCTCCTCGATCCCGGCCTCGGCTTCGGCAAGTCGGCCGAGCAGAACTTCGATCTCCTCGCGCGCCTCGAGGAGATCGGGCCCGACGGCGTGGCGATCGTCCTCGGGGCCTCCCGAAAGGCGTTCCTCGGCTCCGTCTCCGGGCGCCCGGCCGCCGAGAGACTGCCGGAATCGCTCGCCGCCTGCGCCGTCGCGATCGAGAGGCTCCGGGGCCGGAACCCCGTCCTCCTGCGCGTTCACGACGTCGACGAGACGCTCCGTTTCGTCCACGTCCTCGACGCCGCCGCGGCCGCGGGCCGGCACCAGCACCCGTAAGCCGCCGCTCCCGTAAACTCCGCGGGTCATGCGTGCGCTCTTCGGTACGGACGGGATCCGCGGAAGGGCCGGGGAGTTTCCGCTCGACCCGGCAACCGTCTCTCGCGTCGGGGGAGCCCTCGCGTCCGTCCTGCGCGAGGCCGGCCGCCCCTCACCCCTGACCGTCGTCCTCGGGTGCGACACCCGCGTCTCCTCGCCGGGGATCGTCGCGGCCCTTTCGGGGGGGCTGATCGCCGCCGGCGCCGGCGTCCGGTTCGCGGGCGTCATCCCGACCCCTGCGGTCGCCCACCTCGTCCGCGCCCTCGGCGCCGACGCCGGCATCTCCATCTCGGCCTCCCACAACCCCTGGCCGGACAACGGAATCAAGGTCTTCTCGTCGGAGGGGCGAAAGCTCCCCGACGCCCTCGAGGCCGAGATCGAGCGGCGGATCGCCGCCGCAGCGCCGGCGGAGCCGATCCCGCCGGCCGAGGACTCCGGGCTCGCGGAGCTCTACGAGACCCACCTCGTCGAGACGCTCCCCACCCGGCTGGACGGCCTCAAGGTCGTCGTCGACTGCGCGAACGGGGCCGCCTTCCGCGTCGCCCCCGAGGCGTTCCGGCGCGCCGGGGCCGAGGTCGTCCCGCTCTCGGCCGCTCCGGACGGCCGGAACATCAACGAGGGGTGCGGCGCGCTCCACCCGGAGGCGATGGCGAACGCCGTCGTCCGCTCGGGCGCGCACCTCGGCCTCGCGCTCGACGGCGACGCCGACCGGGCGATCCTCGCCGACGGCGAGGGGCGCCTCCTCGACGGGGACGACGTCCTCCTCCTCTGGGCCCTCGAGCTCGAGCGGGAGGGAAAGAAGCCGGGTTCGGTCGTCGGGACCGTCATGTCGAACTGGGGCCTCGAGGAGGCCCTCACCGCGCGCGGCATCCGGCTCGTCCGGGCCGCCGTGGGGGACCGCTACGTCGTCGAGGAGATGGAGCGGCACTCCGCTCTCCTCGGGGGCGAGCAGTCGGGGCACCTGATCCGGGCCGACCTGACGACGACGGGCGACGGGACCCTGACGGGCCTCCACGTCGCCGCGGTCGTCGCGGCCACCGGGGTCCCCCTCGCGTCCGGCGCCCGCTTCACGCGCGCCCCGCAGGTGCTCCGCAACGTGAAGGTGCGCGAGAAGGTCCCGTTCGAGCGCGTCCCGGGCTTCCCGCACCTCGTCGCCGGGGCCGAGAGCCGCATCGCCGGCTCGGGGCGGATCCTCGTCCGCTACTCCGGGACGGAGCTCCTGGCCCGCGTCATGGTCGAAGGGACCGAGCGGGGGACCGTCGAGTCGATCGCCGACGAGCTCGCCGGCGCGCTGCAGGGCGCGCTCGGAGCCTCGGACTGAGCGCCGGGGAGAGAAGGACGTGATCCGCCACGAGCAGCGCCCGCGGCGCAAGCGGAGCCCGGAGGCGATCGAAGAGCCGTCCTCCGCGCTCTTCGAGACGCCGGACGAGCCCGCCGCCGGAGAGCTCCCGGCCGGCCCGTCCGAGGCCCTCGAGGAGCGCACGGGGGGCGGACCGAGGACGCCGCTCCTCAACCGGGAGCTCTCCTGGCTCGACTTCAACCAGCGGGTCCTCGAGGAAGCGCGCGACGAGAGGTGGCCGCTCCTCGAGCGGCTGAAGTTCCTCTGTATCTCCGAGAGCAACCTCGACGAGTTCTTCATGATCCGGGTCTCGGGCCTCCGGGACCAGCTCTCCGCCGACCTCGCCGAGCGCTCCGACGACGGCCTGACGGCGCGGGAGCAGCTCGCGCTCGTCCGGAAGGGCGTCCTCGCGATGGAGGCCGAGCAGACGGCCTGCCTGCACGAGGACCTCCTCCCGCGCCTCGCGGCGGCCGGGATCACCCTCCTGACGTGGGGGGACCTCGACGAGGAGCGGCGCGAGACGGCGCGGAGCTATTTCCGCAGGAACGTCCTCCCGGTCCTGACGCCGCTCGCCGTCGACCCCGGGCATCCGTTCCCCTTCCTCTCGAACCTCTCGCTGAACCTCGCCATCGAGACCCGGAACCCCGAGAACGGCGAGGTAAAGTTCGCGCGCGTCAAGATGCCCCCGGCGATTCCCCGCCTCCTCCCCCTGCGGACGGTCCTCGAGGGGAAGAAGAAGGTCAAGGCCGCGCACGCGGAGTTCCTGCTTCTCGAGGACCTCGTCCAGGCGAACCTCGACGAGCTCTTCCCGGGCCTCGAGATCCTCGCCTCGTATCTCTTCCGGATCACGCGCGACGCCGACATCGAGATCCAGGAGGACGAGGCCTCCGACCTCCTCGCCACGATCGAGCAGGAGGTCCGGCGGCGGCGGTTCGGGGCCGTCGTCCGCGTCGAGGTGACGCCGCAGACGCCCAAGAAGATGCGCAAGCTCCTGATGCGGCAGCTCGAGGTGAGCGAGAGCGACATCTACGAGGTGTCCGGGCTCCTCGGCGCCGCGGACCTCATGACCCTCGTGAAGCTCGACCGGCGCGACCTGAAGGACGCCCCGTTCACCCCGGCGCTCCCCGCCGCGCTCGCGTCGTCGGACGGCTCCATCTTCCAGGCGATCCGCCAGGGGGACCTCCTCCTCCACCACCCCTACGACTCGTTCGGGCCGGTGGTGGAGCTGATCGGGGAGGCCGCCGACGACCCGAAGACGCTCGCCATCAAGATGACGCTCTACCGGACCAGCTCCGACTCCCCCGTCATCCCGGCCCTCATCCGGGCGGCGGAAGCCGGCAAGCAGGTCGCCGTCCTGGTCGAGCTGAAGGCGCGCTTCGACGAGGAGAACAACATCGTCTGGGCCAAGGCCCTCGAGCGGGCGGGAATCCACGTCGTCTACGGCGTGGTCGGCCTGAAGACCCACGCCAAGATCGCCCTCGTCGTGCGGAGGGAGAAGGACGAGATCCGCCGCTACGTCCATCTCGGGACCGGGAACTACAACCCGGCGACGGCGAAGGTCTACACCGACCTCGGCCTCCTCACCTGCCGCCCCGAGTTCGGAGAGGACGCGACGCGCCTCTTCAACACCCTCACCGGCCTCGCGACGCGGAACTCGTACAACAGGATCGTCACCGCCCCGCGCGACCTCCACCGGACCGTCCTGGAGTGGATCTCGCGCGAGACGGAGCACGCGCGCGCAGGGCGCCCCGCGCGGATCCGCGCGAAGCTGAACGCGCTCGTCGACACCGCCGTCATCGAGGCTCTCTACGACGCCTCCCGGGCCGGCGTCCCGGTCGACCTGAACGTCCGCGGCACCTGCTGCCTCGTCCCAGGGCTCCCGGGCGTCTCGGAGACGGTCCGGGTCCGCTCGATCGTCGGGAGGTTCCTCGAGCACAGCCGCTTCTTCCTCTTCGAGAACGGCGGCGACCCCGAGGTCTGGGCGTCGTCGGCCGACTGGATGCCCCGGAACTTCTTCCGGCGCGTCGAGACCGCTTTCCCGATCGTCGATCCCGAGCTCGGCCGCCAGCTCTCCGACGCGTTCGACGCGATGATGGCCGACAACGCGCGGGCGCGCGCGCTCCTGTCCGACGGGAGATACGAGCGGCTCCGCCCCGGCCGCGGCGAGCCCGCCATCGACTCGCAGGCCTTCTTCCTCGACCAGGCGCGCCGCCGCGTCCTGAAGGCCGCGGAGCACTTCGTCAAGGGCGCCGCGGCGGACGGCTTCGATCGCGTTCCCGACCCTCGCGAACGCGGCCCCGAGGACGAGGGCCGCTGACCCGAGCGGGGACGGGTCCCCCGCTTACCGGTCTTCTCGCCCCCGTCCTCTCCGCGGCGGGGGGGTCCGGGGGACCCGAGCGGGGACGGGTCCCCCGGCTTACCTTTCGAGCTCGAATCCCGCCGGCGGCGTCAGGACCGGCTCGGCGTTCAGGAGCGCCGTCTCGGTGATCGGGAGGAGCATCGCGTGCGTGTTCGAGCCGAACTGCACGTGAACCTCGTAGTAGCCGTTCGCCGAAACGGCGATGAGCGTCCCGGGCTGCTTCTTCAGCTCCGCGCTGGGGCAGGTGATGTAGACCTTCGCCGGGATGTCCATTCGGCTCCTCCTCGCTCGTCGGGTTCGAACGGATTCTAAGCGGAGGGCTCGCCGCCGTCGTCGTCGAGCTCGTCCTCGCCCTCGTCTCCCCCCGTCTCGCCGCGATATTCCTTCAGCTTCCGCTGGAGCGTCCGGAGGCCGATCTCGAGCCGTTCGGCCGCCTTTCGACGATTGCCGCCGGAGGCCTGGAGGGCGGTCAGGATCGCCTCCTTCTCGATCTCGGCCATCGTCTTGCCGACGAGGATCGCCGAGTGCGCGACGGACGCGAACCCCTCGGGGTGGAGCCCCTCGCCCTCCGCGTCGCCCTGGACGTCGGGCGGGAGGTCGGAGACGTCGATCCGCGGCCCCGCGGCGCTGAAGACGGCCCACTCGATGGCGCTCTTCATCTCGCGGACGTTCCCGGGCCAGTCGTACGACATGAGCGCCGAGAGCGCCGCCGGGGTGAAGCCCGTCACCGCCCGGTCGTGCTC